>DAISKM010000383.1:0-4171 GCA_036820945.1 Pseudolabrys sp. | reverse complement strand
ATCCCGAAGCCGAATGCGACAGGGGTCCAGGGGAGCAAGCGGCCAGGCGCGGCTTCAGCTGCCGCCCAGGCCGACAACGTTTCCCCAAGTCGGCCGGTTATCCCGGCGATGCCATCCGGTATCAGCAGCCCCGCCGGACGCCGCGTGGCGTCGATGCCGGGTGCCCAGGCTTTGGCGCGGGCGCGCGCCTTCTCGCTGTGGGAATTCTGCGAAGCCACGCCGCCGAGGCGCCTTCCCGGCGCCACCCCATTTACAACCGGCGAAACTTTAACTCAGCTTCAGGTTGTAATGCCATAGGGCCGCACTACCCTGTGGCTTTCTCCTTGGCCCATGTATCGCGCAGCCCGATCGTACGGCTGAAGACCGGCTTGCCCGGTTTCGAGTCCCGGTCGAGACAAAAATAGCCCTGTCGCTCGAACTGAACCGGGTTCTCCGGCTGCGCGTCGGCAAGCGCGGACTCCAGGCGAGCGCCGGTCAGTACTTCGAGCGAATTCGGATTGAGATCCGCGGTGAAATTTTCTCCGCCACTTGGATTAGGTCGCGTGAACAGCGGATTGTAGAGCCGCACCTCGGCCGGAATGGAGTGTGCAGCCGACACCCAATGGATGGTCGCCTTCACCTTGCGCCCGTCCGGCGCGTTGCCGCCCCGGGTGGCGGGATCATACGTGCACCGTAGCTCGACCACCTCGCCTTTTGAATTTTTCACGGCCTCGCGGCAAGTGACGAAATAGGCGTAGCGCAGCCGCACCTCGGCGCCGGGAGAAAGCCGGAAGAATTTCTTTGGCGGGTTCTCCATGAAGTCGTCCTGCTCGATATAGAGCTCGCGCGCGAACTTGATCTTGCGCGCGCCGGCCGCTGGATCGTCAGGATGATTGGCCGCTTCCAGCTCTTCGACCTGCTCCCCCGGGTAGTTTTCGATCACCAGCTTAAGCGGACGCAGCACCGCCATGCGGCGCAGTGCTTTCCTGTTGAGAACCTCGCGCACCGAAAAATCGAACATGCCTGCATCGACGACGCTGTTGGCTTTGGCGACGCCGATGCGCCTGACGAAATCGCGGATGGCCTCGGGCGGCACGCCGCGCCGGCGCAGGCCGGCGATCGTTGGCATGCGTGGATCGTCCCAGCCGGTCACATGGCCATCTCGCACCAGTTCGGTGAGCACGCGTTTCGAAAGAACCGTGTAGGTCAGATTAAGCCGCGCGAATTCATACTGGCGCGGTCGAGACGGCACTTTCAGATTTTCGATGAACCAGTCGTAGAGCGGCCGGTGATCCTCGAACTCGAGCGTGCAGATCGAATGGGTAATGTGCTCGATCGCATCCGACTGACCATGCGCGAAGTCGTAGCTCGGGTAGATCTTCCATGCGGTGCCGGTGCGTGGATGGCTCGCATGGAGGATCCGGTAGAGCACCGGGTCGCGCAGGTTGATATTGCCCGAGGCCATATCGATTTTTGCCCGCAGTACGCGGGCGCCATTCGGAAACTCGCCGGCACGCATGCGACGGAACAGGTCAAGGTTTTCCTCGACGTTCCGGTCGCGGAACGGGCTGTTTTTGCCCGGCTCCGTCAGCGTGCCGCGGTTGACGCGCATGTCGTGCGGGCTCTGGTCGTCGACATAGGCCTTGCCGGTACGGACCAGGTCCTCGGCCCAGGCGTAAAGCTGCTCGAAATAATCGGACGCGTGATAGAGGTGCTTGCCCCAGTCGAACCCGAGCCAGCGCACGTCGCGCTCGATGGCGTCGATATATTCCTGCTCTTCCTTGGTCGGGTTGGTGTCATCGAAACGCAGGTGGCAGCGGCCGCCGAATTCGCCGGCCAGCCCGAAATTCAGGCAAATCGACTTGGCATGGCCGATATGAAGGTAGCCGTTGGGCTCGGGCGGAAAGCGCGTGACGACGCTTTTGACGCGACCGGCATCGAGATCGGCTTTGACGATGTCGCGAATGAAGTCCCGGCCCGTCTCCGCTGCTGCCGCCTCGTTCAATGTCATGCCGTAAAGGCCCTTTTTGTTGTTTGCGCATTCGCCGGAACGGCACGGCGCGCGGCCTATCTGCCAAATCCCGGCTTATGTCTCAAGCCGGGATATAGGGCGTTAAATGTGGTGCAAATTGCAAACAAAAAGCCCGGCGCGGGCCGGGCTTTCCTTGGAATGCTGTGACGCGAAATGCGATCAGTTATCTTGAGTTCTTTCCCTTGCTGCTGCCACCGCCGCCACTGCCACTGTCCGCGGGAACGTAGTCCCGGCGCAGTGGACCACCCGGAACAATTGGCTTGTTTGCGTTTGCCGAGGCCCGATTATTGGCCCGCTCATCTCCAATAACGCGATCGACCCTTGCGTCGTCCCATTTCTCCTTACGTGGACCTCCCTGAAGGCAGCGCGTATCCGGTCTTAGAGTTTTATCTCTCGCTGTAGATTTGTTGTCGCAGGTTTGATCTCTCGGTTTGAAGACTTGCGCCGACGCGGGCGCAATCATCGCGGCGCTCAAGCCTGCGGCGGCGAGTGCGAGGAGCACAGATTTCATTGAAGCTTTCATTGGCATTTCCTTTTCGAGTCTGGTTGGTGGGGGTCGCTGGTTGGTCGCTCCGCAGCCATGGTTGGCTGTGGACGTCGGACGTGGTCGTTTATCTGTTTTTTAGATTTGTCGAGCGGTTGAGGGTTTTGTTCAAACCGCTCCCGCCACCCTTCAATTCGCTCGGAACCAGCACATCGATCTCGCGGCACACCTTGACACCGACACCAAGAGGCCCGGTCTCAAAATTACCGACATAGGCACCGCTCAGGCGCCACTGACAAACCTGCCTCTTCGTCCAGCCGGCAAATGCAGACTGGCTGGCGCCGAGAGCGCCAAGGCTCGCACCAAGGCTCGCGAGCCCAAGCGCGATGATGAGAACTTTGCGCATTCAAGTTTCCTGTCTTGCAGTTCGTGATGAGCGACACGCGATAACTACGCGATGCGATCCGAACGCGGCCTGACTGCTGCGTTGAGCATATGTTCATGTTTTCGGAATCTCGTCATTCGAACGGAGGACAACGGAAAACAAATGGAGGATGTTGTCGATGTCCTCATTCGATGATTCACGCTGCGCGGGCTTGAAAACGATGTCCGCAAGCGTTTTCGACGGCGTGCTGGGGACATCCGGTCCGTCGCTGGTCGGATGCCTCGACAACATCGGCTGACCGAGCGCGTTTTAGGACAATTCATCAACCAAATTTTGTCGCTGTAGACCTGAAATTAAGTCCACTCAGTGGAAAGTTATGATACATGGGCGCACTGCGACGTGCGGATACTGACCCCGGATTTCTTCGTATCTCATTATGGCTGGCGAAATCGTCACCCGTTTTGCCCCCTCGCCCACAGGCTTTCTCCACATCGGGGGCGGCCGCACGGCATTGTTCAACTGGCTGTTTGCGCGCCGGCACGGCGGCAAGATGCTGCTGCGGATCGAGGACACCGACCGCGAGCGCTCAACCGCCGCCGCGATCAATGCCATCATCGATGGACTGAGTTGGCTCGGGATTACGTGGGATGGCGAGATCGTCTTCCAGTTTTCCCGCGCCGCCCGTCACCGCCAGGTCGCCGAGCAGCTTCTGGCTTCGGGTCATGCCTACCACTGTTATTGCAGTCCGGAGGAACTCGCCGCCATGCGCGAGAAGGCGCGGGCGGAAGGACGGACGCGTCTCTACGACGGGCGCTGCCGCGAGCTCAATTCGAAGGATGCACCCGCAGGCATCAATCCGGTCATTCGGCTTAAGGCACCGCTGACGGGCGAAACCGTCGTCGATGATCAAGTCCAGGGGCGCGTGATCTGGCAGAATGAAAATCTGGACGACTTCGTGCTGCTGCGCTCGGACGGCACGCCGACTTACATGCTGGCCGTGGTGGTCGACGACCACGACATGGGCGTCACCCACATCATCCGCGGCGATGATCATCTCAACAATGCCGCTCGCCAAACGCAAATCTATCAGGGGCTCGGCTGGCGGGTGCCGATCATGGCGCACATTCCTCTCATTCACGGTCCGGACGGATCCAAGCTGTCGAAGCGTCACGGCGCGCTGGGCATCGACGCCTATCGCGCGATGGGATATTTGCCGGCCGCGATGCGGAACTACCTGGTCCGGCTCGGCTGGTCACACGGCAATCAGGAGATTTTTTCCACGGACGAGATG
>DAISKM010000382.1:0-4181 GCA_036820945.1 Pseudolabrys sp. | reverse complement strand
CACCGCCCCCTCGATCTTGGCGCGGTTGCGAATGATGCCGGCATCTTTCATCAACGATTCGATCTTGCGCTTCTGGTAGCGCGCGATTTTCTCTGGCTGGAAGTCGTCGAAAGCGCGGCGAAAATTGTCGCGTTTGCGCAAAATCGTGATCCACGAAAGGCCGGCCTGGAACCCGTCGAGCACAAGTTTCTCGTAGAGCGCCCGGTCGTCGAACTCCGGCACGCCCCATTCTTTGTCGTGATAGGCGATGTAAAGCGGATCCTCTTTGGGCCATGGACAGCGCTGGAGGCCATCGGCGTGAAGAATGGACTTGCTCATGAAGTGACTTTCTCTTCGCCAGGCCACTCGAACTTCGCCCAGTCCGGCTTCACCAGGCGAATGGAAACCCCTCCTGCTTCGAGCGCAATCCCCTTCGCTAGCGCATCCTCGACGCGATCCAGGCGCATGAGCGCGAGACCTCGACCCTCGGCGGTCGAGCACAGCGTGCCAACCTGCTTCTCACCTGCCATGATCGGCAGCCCCGACAACGGCGAAAAATCATCATATGCGATCGGCACAACGCGGCTGCGCGCGCTGGCCCGATGCTCGACGCGGGAGACGACTTCCTGCCCGACATAGCAGCCTTTGTCGAAATCGACGCCGTTGAGCTGATCCATGTCGGCCTCGTGCGGGAAGGTATCGCCGTAGATGAAATCGGTGCCGCCACGCGGGACGCCGAGAGCAATGCGGTAGGCGTCGTAGGATTCCGCATCCGCTAAAGTCGCGCGGAGGTCTGAAGCCGCCTCGGCGGCCAGGTGCGGCGGCAGCATGACGCGCATGCCCAGCGCAGGCAGCCTCGGGTCCGGATAGGAGAGGCCGTACTCGCTTTCGCCCATGTCATTCCAGATCGCCATCACGCCCAGCACGTCCGACAGATCCTCGCAGAGGACCTTGGCGCGCAATTTGTAGAAGTTCAGCTTCTCCACAAGGTCCGGTGCCAGCGCACGCGGGCAATCGAGGAAGAAGCCGCCGCCATCCTCGGCCAGTGCTTCGGCGACGATGAAATCGACGATGATCTTGCCTTGTGGAGTGAGTAGCGCGGCAAAGGCGGGCTTGCCCGGCGCGACCTTGGCCGCGTCGTTGGTCACAAGCCCATTAAGAAAGCGCCGGGCATCGTCTCCGACGACCTTCACCACGCCACGATCGGGAAGAAGAGCTGCCTGCATGCCAAATCTCTGGGGTCTCTTGCGATAGTCTCTTGCCAGAAGTCGCCGCGGAACGTAAGCGCTGTCGTGCCGGGCTCAAGCCCGTTTAGACGCATTCCAGCATGGCTGACAGCTACGATCTGATCCTCAAGGGCGGTACAGTGGTCAACCAGGACGGCGAGGGCCTGCGTGACGTCGGTATCCGCGCGGGCTGTTTCGCGGCGATTGGCGACCTGCGGCAAGCGTCCGCCGGCGAGATTATTGACTGCCGTGGACTGCACTTGCTGCCGGGCGTGATCGATACCCAGGTGCATTTTCGCGAACCGGGCCTGACCCACAAGGAAGATCTTCAGAGCGGGTCCCTCTCGGCGGTGATGGGCGGAGTGACCGCGGTGTTCGAGATGCCGAACACCGATCCGCTCACCGTCAGCGCCGGAGCGCTCGCGGACAAAGTGAAGCGCGGCCACCACAGGATGCATTGCGACTTCGCATTTTTTGTCGGTGCGACGGCCGACAACACCGAGGATGTCGCCGAGTTGGAACGCCTTCCCGGTTGTGCCGGCATCAAGGTCTTCATGGGATCATCCACCGGCTCGCTGCTGGTCGCCGACGATACCGGCCTGCGCGCGGTGCTGCAGAGAATCCGCCGTCGTGCTTCCTTTCACGCTGAGGATGAGCCGCGCCTGAACGAGCGCAAGAAACTGCGGGTGGCGGGAGATCCGCGTTCCCATCCCGTGTGGCGAGACGAAATCGCAGCGCTCAAAGCAACGCAACGGCTTGTATCGATCGCGCGCGAAACCGGTGCGCGCGTGCACGTGCTGCACGTGTCGACTGCGCAGGAGATTGTGTTCCTTGCCGGTCACAAGGACGTAGCATCGGTTGAGACCACGCCGCATCATCTTACGCTGGAGGCGCCGGGGTGCTATGAGCGGCTCGGCGCGCGCGCGCAGATGAACCCGCCGGTGCGCGACGCCGTGCATCGCTCGGCGATCTGGGCGGGCATCGATGATGGCGTGGTCGATGTGCTGGGCTCGGACCACGCGCCGCATACGCGCGAAGAGAAAGCAAAAACCTATCCGGCGAGTCCGTCGGGCATGACCGGGGTGCAGACGCTCGTCCCCATCATGCTTGATCACGTTCACGCCGGAAGGCTTTCGCTCTTGCGTTTTGTCGATCTCACCAGCGCTGGACCGGCGCGTCTGTTCGGCATTGCCGCAAAGGGCCGTATCGCCGCTGGCTATGACGCCGATCTGACCGTTGTCGATCTCAAGCGACGCGAAACAATCACTGATAAATGGGTGGCGTCACGCGCTGGCTGGACTCCGTATGACGGCGTGGCGGTGACGGGTTGGCCGGTAGGAACATTCGTTCGTGGCCATAAGGTCATGTGGGAGGGTAGTCTCACAGCGCCCGCGCAGGGCGAGCGGGTGCGTTTCTCGGAAACCTTGGCCAGTTGAGGCGGTTATTGCCGCTGGCGCTGTTCCAGCGAAAATTCGCCTTTGCGAATGCGCGCGCTTAAGCCCTCGGTGAAGGTCGCCGCGGCCTGTTCGCCGTAGGTCGTCACGAGTTCGACGAGAGCCGCGAACAGACAGGCTTGCGCAAGGCAATCGCCGTCAACCCCATCCTGGCGCGCTTCCGCCCAGGCTTCCTGGAGGTAGCGCAGTGCCACGCGCTTCTGCTCGCGGTCGGAATTCGACTCGGGCAGGTAGATAAAGCCTTCGGCTGTGGCCATCTCAGCGTCCCCGGCGCCCAAAGGGGGCGAAACATCAAACCCCACGTCTCCCACAAGAACGTTAGCACGCTGGCGGACGTGCGATAGTTCGCATTAAAGAAAAGGTTAATTGCGCCGCCTAATTGGCGTATCGCGCAGTTATGTCGCGGGCGATCTTGGCGCCTTCATCGAGATAGCGGCGGATTGCAAGGTCGGCAGAGGGAGTGCAGTTGCGGTAGGTCTGCTGGAACCCGCGATAACCGCGATTGAAGCTTGCGACGATCTTGCGGCGCCGCTCGCCACCGGGAGCTTCCGCGTCGACCAGCGCCTGCATTTCGTTGCGCCACTTCTGTCCTTCGTTGGCCCCACAGATGGCACGGAGATAGTGAAGCGCGCCGAGTATCTCGCCGAGACGCGCCAGATCGCCGTCGAAAGGCGCCGGCGTATCGCTCTGCGCGTGCGCGGGGAGCGCGACACAGAGCAGAATCAAAGAGGCAATGCAGGCTTTTTTCACAGTTGTGCCCAGGTCCCCGAGCGGATGATATGCGCCCGCTTGAAGGCAATCGCAAGGCAGGAGTTCATCCGCGCGAAAGCATCCGGACTGCCGCCTCGACGATCTCGGCTAAGCCCTCGGTCGTTCGATAGGCGCCGACGTCGGAGAAAACAACCCAACGGGCATCGTCGAGCTCCTCGCTGAGAACAGGCTCTCCTGCAATCCAGCGCGCGGCGAAAGATAGGATCACGAAATGCCGTTCGACCCGTCCCTGCGGGTCGCGCGCAATCACTTCGCGGTGACCCGCGAGCGCGATCGGTTCGATCGCGAGCGCGGTTTCCTCGCGCGCCTCGCGGACCACGGCTTCGCGTAGTGTCTCTCCAGCTTCGACTGCGCCGCCGGGCAATGTGTAAAGGTGGAGCGCGGGTTTACGCGCGCGCCGCACCAGAAGCACTTTGTCGTTGCGGATGATGGCCGCGCTGACGGCAAGAAAGGGGCGGTGCGGATAAGTTCGCTCGTCGGCCACGCGTTCTATCGCTTCATCAGCCTGTCGACGAGTTCCTGCGGGGTGAGCGTATTCTTTTCATTGGACTCGCCATTGATGAGGGCTCCGGCGCGCGCGATAAGCGGCTTCAACCAACCGATGGCGTTTCCGGCGAGTGCCGCGATCGTCTCCGGACGGCGATCGGCGTCCTCCATCGCCGCCCGGGTTGCCTCTAGCACGATCGTCATGGTGACGGCCAGCGTGTCGAGGCTGTTTCGGATGTCCGGATCGGCCCGGTCATAGGCGGCG
>DAISKM010000381.1:0-4195 GCA_036820945.1 Pseudolabrys sp. | reverse complement strand
AACGCTCCTCGCTGCTGTACTCGTTTCAACGGGGTACGCTACGCGGTACGCGTTCAGGTCTTTGACGACCAGTTCACGTTATTTAGTGGCTAGAATCAAAAAGCAAAGAGCGATTCGCTAAAAAACAAAAGCGATCCGCACCTACTTTGCATGGGGTTGTTTTCTACTTTTTGATTGCCGTTAGGGTCGGGTCTATCGTCGCTAATTCGCCCCGGGGGACATCGTGACGCGCATACTCGTCACCGGTGCATCGGGTTTCATCGGCCGGGCCCTGGTCGCTGAACTTGCAGTCGCCGAGCACCAG
Organism: Pseudolabrys sp.; assembly: GCA_036820945.1. Classification (GTDB taxonomy): domain Bacteria; phylum Pseudomonadota; class Alphaproteobacteria; order Rhizobiales; family Xanthobacteraceae; genus Pseudolabrys. The sequence goes on along the minus strand of DAISKM010000381.1, from coordinate 3,891 downwards.
CGCGAGGGCGGTCTCGACCCCACAGCGCAGTGCTTTTCTTTCCGCGTTCTTTACCGTTGTCGGCTGCCACGGATTGCACGTCACCGCCGGACTGATTTGGTTGGCTGTGCTGATGGCGCAGGTCGCGGTCAAAGGATTCCGCCCCGCCGTCGATCGCCGCCTCCTGTGTTTTGCCCTGTTCTGGCATGCGCTCGACATCATCTGGGTCTGGCTATTTACGGCCATCTATCTGATGGGAATTCGTCCATGACCGACACAAGCTACGATCGCGCGCCTGGAGAGATCTCGATAACTGCCGAGGCGCAAAAGAGAACACTGTCCGACTTTGGGATCTATACAATCGGACTAGCCCTTGCCGTGATCCTTACGGCTACCTCGTTCTGGGTCGCCAACACCTCATTGCTCTGGCCACCGGGCATCCCTCTCGGCCTTGTCGTGCTTGCCATCGCCCAGATGGGCGTTCACCTCGTATTTTTCCTGCACATCACGACTGGACCGGACAACACCAACAACGTGCTGGCGCTCGCGTTCGGCGTGCTCGTCGTGTTCCTCGTCGTTGTCGGGTCGCTCTGGATCATGACAAATCTGAACGACAACCTGATGCCGTCGCCTGAGCTGATGAATTTGCATATGCAGCACTGAACTATGCTCCAAAATCTCGCTTCGCTCTGGAATACGACGAGAAGTACGAAAGCGGACATTTGCACCGCAAAAGCCAAATGTCCGCTATGGGCCAATAGCGGACATTCCCATTGCGCGGAAACACATAGTTCGTATGTGTCTTGACAATATAGTAAGCATGCTTAATAGGACGGACATGATTAATACGCTGTCGCGGATATTGCCGCCATTATGCCTTGCCACCGCCATTGCATTCGGCGCGTTGCTACCGGCGAAAGCCCAAGAACTAAAAATAGGATTTCTGGCGCCGCGCACGGGCATCATCACGCAGCTCGGCACCGATATGGTCAACGGCTTCCAGATGTATCTCGACGAGCATGACGGCAAGCTCGGCGGCGCCACGGTTAAGTTCATTGTTGAGGATGACAAGGGCACCGTCGACGGCGACGTGTCCATGGCCAAGAAGCTTATTCTGCAGGACAAGGTGGACATGCTCGTCGGCGCGGTGCTTGGCACAGCAGCCTATGCACTGGCACCGATTTCGACCCAGGAAAAGACGCTCTTCATCGGTACCATCACCACCGGGGACGACATTGCCCAGCGTCAATCCGACAAATTTCCTTACACCGTATTCTCCACGTGGGTCTCGTCGCAGCCGACCCATGCGCTCGGGCAATGGGCTTGCGAGCAAGGCTATAAGCGCGTCTCCGCGATCGCCACCGATTACGCCTTCGGGTACGAGCAGGTTGGCGGATTCCAGAAGGCCTTCGAGGATTGCGGCGGTAAGGTCGTGCAGAAAAACTGGGTGCCTTTCGGCAACAAGGACTTCGGGCCGTACATTCCAAGCATCAAGTCCGACATCGACGCGATCTTCTCGTTGATGGTCGGACCGATGGCCCTGCAATTCCCCAAGCAGCTGCGCGCGTCGGGCAACAAGACGATCATTCTCGGCGGCAGCACCAATTATGACGAGTTCGCCCTACCCTTCATGGGCGACGAGGTCATCGCCGACGTTTCGGCGCACGTCTATAGCGCAGCACTCCAGACGCCGGCGAACGAGGCCTTCGTCAAGAAGTACCGCGCCAAATACGGCAAGGTGCCGTCGTATTATTCGGAAGCCAATTACGCCACCGCCATGTGGATCGACCAGACGTTGGCCAAGTTCAAAGGCAAGTATCCTGGCCCGTCGGAATTCATCAAGGCGATGGCTACCATCAGGCTCGACCCGCCGCGCGGCCCCGTGCAGCTCGACCTCGCCACCAAGAGTCCGATCCAGAACATCTACATCAAGAAGGTCGAGAAGAAGAAGATGTTCGGCTACGACAAGGACGAACTCTGGAACACGGTGGTCAAGACTTACAACGACGTCAGCACATATTGGCAATACGACCCAGCGAAGTTCAGGGCGCAGCCGGTCTACAGCCGCGATTTCCCGCCTTGCAAGTACTGCGAATAGCACGATCGTGATTGTGACCGGGCGCAGAGTGAGAAATGACCCACAACTGAACTTGGCCGCCGATCATGCCCGATGTCCGCTTTGGGTCAAAAGCAGACATTTGCGCCGCAAAAAGCGATGTCCGCTTTACACCCAATAGCGACCGCGAAAGCGGATTTCCGCACAAGGCCATGTCTGCTTTGCCCCAAAAGCGGACATGTGCGGTGCAACTAGGGATGTCTGCTTTGGGCCAAAAGCGGAGATAGCTCGCTATCCGCTAAGCGCTCTGTGACGCGACGAATCCTGCACGGGGTGGTAACTGACCTAGCCTTTCTTGGGCGACCAACGATAGGCTTTGGCGCACGCGCCGCCCATCAGCATCGCTCGTTCACCATCGCTCAGGCGGTCAGTCTTGCGGAAGGGTTCGACGGCTTGCTCGTAGTTGACGACGGCGCATGCGCGTGTCCAGTCCGTGCCCCACAGGCAGCGGTCGAAACCCCAAGCATCGAACACGCGGGCGAGTGGGTCCCAGATGTCCGGGAACGGATACGGTTCCCGGGACAGCGTGCAGGCGCCGCTCACCTTGATCAACGCGTTCTTGCGTTTGGCAAGGTCCAGCACCTTCGGCAGGTCGGCCCAAGGCTGCAACGGGGCTGGTGGTGTGCGGGGCTGCAAGATAGCCAGATGGTCGATGATGAAACGCGTATCGGGGTGGCGGTCGATCACCGCTGTGCCCGCATCCACGTTGCCCCAGCACAGTAAATTGACCGGAAAATCGTGCTTTACGGCCGCGCGCAGGATGCGCTCGAGGCCCGGGTCATTCGGCTCGCGGTTCCTCTCCTTCGTCATCATGATGCGGATGCCGACCGCGCCCGGTGTCTGCTTCCAGTCAGCGATGATATCGCCCACGGCTGGATCGTCTGGGTCGACCGGCTTGACGATCGCGAACCGACCAGGATGGGCCCGTTGCACTTCCACTGCATAACTCGCGTCGTAACGGTACATGGAAAAGGCGGAGATAAAGATCGCGCCGTCGATGCCGACCTTGTCCATCGCCACCACCATCTCGTCACCCGTGACGTGATCGGGCCAGTTCGGCACACTGTGCCAGGGTCGCTTCGGAGTGTTTGCCTCATAAGCGTGGACCTGGGAATCGATGATCGTCATCGGGGAAGCTCTTCAATTGCTAAGAGATTTCGGTATCGCAACAGACGTAGTCATGTGGACCATTGCAAATTTTGTAGCACTCGAACCAATTTTATCGGAGCATTGTGTTAGTCGAGCGCTCGAATGTCGGCGTCCTTGATGACTTTTGACCATTTTTCAATCTCGGATTTGATGTAGAGGTCGAGTTCGCTCGGTGTGCCGCCGCCAAGCGACATACCGAGGTCGGTAAAGCGTTGCTTGACATCCGGTAACGCGAGAACACGCTTCACCTCGGCATTGAGCCGCAACACGAGATCGTGCGGCGTTCCGGCCGGAGCGACCAGCGCGAACCAGGTTGCCGCATCAAAGCCCGGAATACCTGACTCGGCCACTGTGGGAATCTCCGGTGACCCAGCAACCCGCTGTAAACTGGTGACGGCAAGCGCGCGTAATGATCCCGCTTTGACGTTGCCGATAACCGCGGACAGGTTTGGGAACATCATTTGGAACTGCCCACCCAAGAGATCGTTGATGGCGGGCGCTTCGCCCCGATAGGCGATGTGTGCGATCTTGATGCCGGTCACAAATGCGAATAGCTCGCCAGCCATGTGTGGTGTAGTCCCGAGCCCACCCGATCCAAAGTTGATGGTGCCAGGTTTGGCCTTGGCAATTGCGATCAGTTCGTGGAC
>DAISKM010000380.1:0-4195 GCA_036820945.1 Pseudolabrys sp. | reverse complement strand
GCGGCGGCGACGAGGACGGTCGCTAGGGAATTACCTGACTTGGCACTCATGATTGTCGGTCACCTGGTGAGTCGCCTGCGGTTTCCGCGAACCCGCTTCCTATAAACACCTGCGATTTTCTTCGCGATGTGACGGCGATTTCGGCCTGTCACAGACCCAACCGCCGCAACAGTTTGAGCTTCCCCAAGCGCCTGTACCTTTTCCGTCACCATGCGACTCGTCTCGGATCGGGCCAAAGCACCGCCGGCGGCAATGCGCATCAAACGAAGTGCTATGACGCTCTGCGCCTCCAATGCCAGCATGGCCGTTTGCGACGATACGGAAAACCAGTTATTCCAGCTTCGAAACAGGTCGCTCATTGTGCCTTTTCCAATCTGCGCCACATTCGGCGGCGGCGCGTTTCCTTTCCGATGACGAAGTCAACCGTTGGGGAAGCATTACAAAACGGTCACTATAACTGCTCGTGATGCGAGCACCGGCCAGGCTATTGGTAAGCGCAGTAAAAAGCGCCGTCCCTCAAGTGACGCTGGCCCGCGAGATCTGCTTTCTGTTTTTAGCTATTTCGCTGACAGCTTCTTTCTTAGGACGTGCTCGCCCCAACCTCTTGACGTACCTTGGGGCAACACATCTCTTCGCTTTTGGTTGCGTCTCTCACTTTGCCCGACCACGTCAAATGACATAGTCGGTTGCGAGCCGGCGAGCGGAGTGTTTTTTGTGACGCGTTCTCACCACTCACCGGACACGGTAAACCCGCGCCATTGAGCATTCGGCTTGAGCCGACAGTCATTTGCTGACTGAAGCGCGGCGGCCGCCTAAACGTTAGCAACGTCTGGGACCTCATACTGTGCAAAACTGCACACGTTCAAAGAGCGCCGAGCCGGCCAATGCAAGACGGCCAAGGTGCCGAGATTGTCCGCTTTGGGTAAAAAGCAATGCGGACTGACGCCGCGGCCACGTCGCGTGAAGGACCTGATCCGTGAACGCCTGCATCCGGAATACCATTCGACCGCATTGGGTGGCTCCTCGCGCTGATACGAGGCCTGCCGTTGCTTAAACTACGAGGAACTAAAGGTTGACTCGCCTGTTGGATTGAGCAGGAGAAAACAATGAACAATCAAAATTTCGAAGACGCCGAGTCGCCGGCATCGGGAGAGCGCACCAAAAGTAGCAAAATACACGACGCCGCCGGCGAAGCTTTCTCGAAGGCTTCTGACACCGCGCGCGATGCGGGAGAGAAGGCCAAGCGCGCTGCCGCGGATGCGGCCTCGAGCATGTCAGACCTAGTCATGGGCCTTCTTAACGATCAGCTCGGCGTTGGCGCAGAGTCAGCGAACCGTTTCGCCGGCTCGATGAGAGTGGCAGCTGACGACCTTGAACATGAAAACCCCATGCTCGCTGGTCTTGTCAGGGGATTTGCGCACAACGTGGACCATTATGCAGAGCGCCTGGAGGATCAAACTGTCGAACAACTGGCCAAAAGCGCCTCCGATCTCACGCGACGGCAGCCGGCTTTAATGTTTGGCCTGGCGGCGCTGGCTGGGTTTTTTGCGTTCCGTACGTTCAAAAGTGCCAGCGCAAGTTCTGTAGCGTCACCTCCGATCCAGCCAACGCATTATCACCCTGCGGGCGACAACCATGGCTGAGCAATATTCATCGCTGCCAAACGCGTTTTCTAAGGTGATCACCGATCTGGCGGACCTTATGCAGAAGGAAATGCGACTGGCCCAGGCGGAACTCTCTGAGAAGCTTTCAATCAGCATTCGTGCCGGCGTCTGGATGTCGGCCGCAGCCGTTCTGGCCATAGTGGGAGTGTTCCTGATTGTTCAAGCGATCGTGTTGGGCCTCTCGGCCGCGACGGGTATTGCGCTGCACTGGTCCTGTTTGATCGTGGCGGCGGTGCTGGCAGGTGCAGCTGGCGCCGCGTTTGCCAAAGGAAAGGCCGATGTGCCCCACCAGCTCACGCCGGACCGGGCCATCAACCAAGTCAAGCAAGATATAGCCGTAGCCAAGGAGCAGTTCACATGAGCGCGCAATCTAGACCGTTGTTGGGAGACGGCGGCGAATGGATTTTCAACGCCATAAAGAGAAATCCCGAGGGGCTTCTGCTTTTGGCAGCCGGCGCCGTGTTGATGATGCGCACGAGCCCTCCCCAATCTTCTCGAGCGGCGTCTATCGACGCCACGCATGGTCCTACTCAGGGTGCGGCCAGTAAACCGGCCTCACAGATGGCCGACGTCGTGACAGACGGCGCACGTCGGACGATGGACGCCACGTCGTCCTACGCCTCAGCGGCTTCCGATACCGCCCGGCAGACAATGGATGCTGCCAAGTCCTACGCGTCTTCGGCAGCCGAGTATGCAGACCAGGCGAAGCGCGTGGTCGGGGAGCAGTCTGATCGGGTGGTCCGGCAAACGCGATCTATGGCGCAAGGTGTTCTGCAAAATCAGCCCCTTGCCATTGTAGCCGCTGGCCTTGCAGCCGGCGCCGCACTGGCGGCGGCGTTCCCGCCGACCGAACTCGAAAAAGAAACGCTCGGCCCCATGGGCGACCAGGTGTCGAAAGCCGCGGAACGCTTTGGTGATCAACTCAAGCAGGCAACATCGAAAGCGGGAGAAAAGCTCAAGACCGCTGCAGAGGAGCGTGGCTTGCATACCGAAGGCCTGAAGGACGTCGCTGGCGAGGTTGTTGATGCGTTCAAGGCGTCAATGACGGGCCAAGCGGAGCAAACGAACGATAGGGGTCCGGCACCGCGACCAGACAATGTCGACAGGAGTAACTGATGGGCAATATTTCCCTGTTGCAGCACGAGCACGAAGTCGAGCGATCGCGCGCCAAACTGACGCAAGATCTGGCTGCTCTTTGCTCTCCTCAGACGTTCGCGGCCTTCACCGATGATCTCAAACAGCAAGCCTTTGCGACGCGAGACGACTTTTGGGAAAAGATCAAGGCACGAGCCGCCTCAAACCCGGCGGCCGTAGCCGCGATCGGAGCTGGGCTGGCTTGGCGGCTATTCCAAAAGCCCCCGATTACGAGCGCCTTGATTGGACTCGGACTTTTCAGCTTGTGGAAGACGCAACCGAGAACCGCCTACGACGCCACTGGCAGGCGGCTCGATTACATGGAGCAAAGTAAAGAGGTTCTCAAGGAACAAGCAGGTCAGGCGTTCTCAGCGGCCGCAGACATTGCCGGCAAAGCCCAGGAAGCCGCAGCGGCGAAAGGCTCGGAAGTTTGGGAAGGGGCAAAGGAAAAAATGCGGGAGGTGCAGGGAGTAGTGGGCGGCCCGGTCGCTGACACGACTTCAAAGCTAAAATCTTCTGGAGAGGCTCTTCTGAACGATATTCGCGCGAAGCAACACGATGTTCGGGATGACATCCAGGAGGTGGCGACTGCAGCTATGGACAAAGTTCGGGACGACAATACTCGAAACGCGCTGCTGCTCGGCGTGGCCGGAGTTGCGATAGCGGCCGCGCTCGGCATCGCTTGTCAGAAGAGGATTTCTGAAACTCTGACAGACTAAAAAGCATTTGGAATTGGGCCACCCGGTCGGTTGAAGCTTTGGACGAGACCGAATTTGACCGGATCACCGCCCGTATTGAAGACAACCGGGATGGTCGCGGTCGCCGCCTTTGCCGCAAGCGCCGCCGGAGTAGTAGTCGCGGCAATCACGGCCACCTGACGATGAACCAGATCAGCCGCCATCGCCGGCAGCCGATCATTTCGGCCCTCCGCCCAGCGGTATTCGATCGCCACGTTCTGGCCTTCAACGTAACCGGTTTCGCTCAGCCCTTTGAGAAAGGCCGACAATTGTCGCGCATAACTTTTAGGAGAAGCGAAGTTGACAAACCCGACCACCGGCCTCGCCGGCTGCTGGGCACGCGCAGCGAGCGGCCAGGCGACTGCTGAGCCTGCAATAACTTTGATGAAATCTCGCCGGCGCACGTGACCATCCTCCCAAGGCTTGGGACGACGCCAGTTGCAGTTCGAAACCCAACGGCAGGCCTCGCATCCGCGCGAGGAGTCACCCAAAGCGGCCGAATGGTACTCCGGATGCAGGGCGTTCACGGATCAGATCCGTCTCGCGACGTGGCCGCGGCGTCAGTCCCCATTGTAAGGGTCAATACAAAGTGGCGCTGGGCCATACGTCATGTCCGCTTTTGACCAAAAGCGGACATGACGGCGGGATTGATTCTCGGAA
>DAISKM010000379.1:0-4207 GCA_036820945.1 Pseudolabrys sp. | reverse complement strand
ATCCATGCTTCCGGCCGCGATCTCATGCAGGAGCGGCTTCCACAGGTGAGTACGCGATTTGTCGATCAGCGTGACGTCTGCGAGCTTGCGTCGACCCAGCTTATCGCCGAGCTGCGTCGCCAGCTCGAGCCCGCTGGCGCCTCCGCCGACAACGATGATTTGATGAGGGTTGGAGCTCTCGGTCGTCATTGCTCGGGTCCGACATCACTCTGCAGCAATCCTCGTCATCGCACGGACGCCCGTATGGCCGCAATCAACGGCGGCCAGGGCCGTCATGTTGAGAATGCCTCGCACAGTCGCTGTTTGCGTGAGGATGTGCGCGGGCTTGGCGGCACCCAGAAGAATCGGGCCGACCGTGATGCCGCCCCCTGCGCCGACGCGAAGCAGGTTGTACGCAATATTCCCGGCATCCAGATTCGGCATGATCAGCAGATTGGCGTCGCTCTTCAGGTTCGAATCCGGGAAGACGCGGTCGAGAATCCGCTTGGAAAGCGCTGCATCGCCATGCATTTCCCCTTCGACCGCAAGATCCGGGGCCATCCGCTGGATGAGCGCAAGGGCATCGCGCATCTTTTGTGCCGATGGCGAATCCGTGCTTCCGAAGCTCGAGTGCGAAAGCAAGGCCACACTCGGCATGAGGCCAAAGCGGCGCACCTCCTCGGCGGCGAGCAAGGTCAGCTCGGCAAGCTGCTCCGATGTCGGATCGCGATTGACATAGGTGTCGCAGATGAAAATTTGCCGTCCGCCGAGGATAATCAGGTTCATCGTCCCGAATGTGTGGACGCCTTCGCACAGCCCGATCACCTGGCGGACGTAACTGAGATGATCGTAGAAGGCGCCCGAAGTGCCGCACAGCATGGAATCGACATCGCCGCGACGCAGCAGCATTGCAGCGATCAAGGTCGAGCGGTTGCGCATGGCCTCGCTGGCCAAGGCCTGCGTCACGCCCTCGCGCCGCACTAACTGGTAATATTCTCGCCAAGCCCCATCGTAGCGGCTGTCGCTCTCGAAGTTGACGACTTCACAATCGCTGACGGGATTGAGCCGCAAGCCCAAGCTCTGGATACGTTTGGCAATCACGTCCGCGCGACCGACAAGCACCGGCCTTGCGAGACCTTCATCGATGATGATCTGAGCGGCCCGCAAGACGCGGTCATCCTCACCTTCGGCAAATGCCACCTGTTTGCGCGCGATTTTTGCCGCGGCGAATACCGGCTCCATGCTGGCTCCGGACTGATACATGAAACGCGCCATGCGCTGGCGATAGGCTTCGAGATCCGTCAGCGGCCGCGTGGCTACACCACTCTCCATTGCAGCTTTGGCAACGGCCGGCGCTATGCGCTCAATGAGGCGCGGATCGAAAGGTGTCGGTATCAGATAGTTGGGCCCGAACCCGAGTCGTTGGTCTCCATAGGCTGTCGCAACGACGTCGGAGATCTCTGCGTGCGCCAAGTCGGCAATGGCGCGTACAGCTGCCGATTTCATTTCTTCGTTGATCGACGTCGCCCCGACGTCGAGTGCGCCGCGAAACAGAAATGGGAAACACAGGACATTGTTCACTTGATTTGGATAATCGGAACGGCCGGTCGCGATGATCGCATCCGGCCTGACCGCCTTGGCATCTTCCGGCATGATTTCGGGTGTTGGGTTTGCCAGCGCCAGGATCAATGGATCTCGCGCCATCCTCTTGACCATGTCCGGCTTGAGGACACCGCCCGCTGACAAACCGAGAAAGATATCGGCTCCGTCAATGATTTCCCCAAGCGTGCGAGCCGACGTAGGTCTGGCATACCGCGCCTTGATCGGGTCCATCCCCTCTGCCCGGCCTTCGTACACGACGCCTTTGGCATCGGTAACCAGGATGTTTTCGGGCCGCAATCCGAGGCTGACGAGCTGGTCAAGACAGGCGATCGCTGCCGCGCCCGCTCCCGAGCACGCGAGCTTGACGTTGCGGATATCCTTCCCGACCAGCTTCAGACCGTTGAGCACGGCCGCCGCGGCAATAATCGCAGTGCCGTGCTGGTCGTCGTGGAAGACTGGAATTTTCATGCGTTGCCGCAATGCGCGCTCGATGTAGAAGCATTCCGGGGCCTTGATGTCCTCAAGGTTGATCCCGCCGAAGGTCGGTTCGAGGCTGGCAACGATGTCAACAATTTTGTCCGGGTCGCTTTCGTCGATTTCGATGTCGAATACGTCGATGCCGGCGAATTTCTTGAACAGGCAAGCCTTGCCTTCCATTACCGGCTTGCCGGCCAGTGCGCCGATATTGCCGAGCCCGAGCACGGCGGAGCCATTGGTGATTACCGCGACCAGATTGGCGCGGGAGGTAAGGGTAGCCGCCTCATGCGGGTCGTCTTTGATCGCAAGACACGCATAGGCGACGCCTGGCGAATATGCGAGCGCGAGGTCGCGCTGATTGACCAGGCTTTTGGTCGGAGTGACGGAAACCTTTCCAAATGTCGGAAGCCGGTGATACTCCAACGCATCACGGCGCAGTTGTTCTTCCATTGGCTTCCTCCCACTCGCTCGCACCACCGCACAAGCGGAATGCGTTATCTCTTTTTCATCGGAGGCAGGTCGGTGCACACGCCTTCGAATACTTCCGCAGCCATCCCGATCGATTCGCACAAGGTGGGATGGGGATGGATGGTCTTGCCGATGTCGATTGGATCACAACCCATCTCGACCGCGAGGCAGATTTCGCCGATCAGGTCTCCGGCATGGGTCCCCACGATGCCTCCGCCAAGAACGCGGTGGTTCGACTCATCGAATAAAAGCTTGGTGAAACCCTCGTCGCGGCCATTGGCAATGGCCCGGCCGGAAGCGGCCCACGGAAAAACCGATTTGCCGTACTTGATGCCCTGTGCTTTGCATTGGTCTTCGGTGACGCCCGCCCACGCGACCTCAGGATCCGTATAGGCAACCGATGGGAATTGCCGCGCCTCGAACAAGGCGTTCTTGCCGGCGGCTGTTTCCGCCGCAACATGCGCTTCGTGCACAGCCTTGTGGGCGAGCATAGGCTGACCGACGATGTCGCCGATGGCGAAAATGTGAGGCATGTTGGTGCGCATCTGCTTATCGACCGGAATGAACCCCCTTTCACCGACTGCAACACCCGCCTTTTCGGCGTCGAGTGACTTTCCATTCGGACTGCGCCCAACCGCCACCAGCACCATGTCGTAGAGCTGGGGCTTTGCCGGCGCCTTTTCGCCCTCGAACCCCACCTTGATGCCGTCCGGCGTCGCCTCCGCCGATACCGTCCTTGTCTTCAGCATGACCCGGTCAAAGCGGCCCGCGTTCTTCTTTTCCCAAACTTTCACCAGATCGCGGTCGGCGCCGGTCATCAGGCCATCGAGCATTTCGACGACGTCAACGCGCGTGCCCAATGTCGAGTAAACCGTTGCCATCTCGAGCCCGATGATTCCGCCGCCGATAACCAGCATTGATTTCGGGATCTGCCGAAGCTCGAGAGCGCCGGTTGAATCGACGACGCGCGGATCGTTCGGCATGAAAGGCAGCTTGATCGCCTGCGAGCCGGCGGCGATGATCGCCTTGTCGAACTTCACCACCCGTCGGCCCGCGCCGTTTTTCGGCGCGACCTCGAGGTGATGGGGATCGAGAAACCTGCCGATACCCTCCAGCACGGTGACCTTGCGCGTCTTGGCCATTCCGGCAAGCCCGCCGGTCAATTTGCCGACGACCTTTTCCTTGTGGGTGCGCAGTTTCGCGAGGTCGATCTCCGGCGACGAATAGGCGATGCCGTGCGCCGCCATTCCCTTCACTTCATCGATCACCGCGGCGGTGTGCAGTAATGCCTTCGACGGTATGCAGCCAACATTGAGACACACGCCCCCGAGCGTCGAATAGCGCTCCACCAGGACCGTGCTCATGCCGAGATCGGCGGAGCGGAACGCGGCTGAATAGCCGCCCGGACCCGCCCCCAGCACCAACATGTCGCATTCGACGTCGGCTCCCCCATCATGCCGCGCTGCCATCGGCGCGGGCCGCGCGGGGGTCGGTTGCGCTCCCCGCGTCGCGGAAGGCGCGGCGCCTGTCACGCCTGTTTCAAGCGTCAGGATCAAGCTGCCTTCGCTGACCTTGTCGCCGACTTTTGCCTTGACCTCTCTGACCGTTCCGGCGGACGGGGAGGGCACTTCCATTGAAGCCTTGTCGGACTCAAGTGTGATCAGGGGGTCTTCCGGCTTGA
>DAISKM010000378.1:0-4232 GCA_036820945.1 Pseudolabrys sp. | reverse complement strand
CGCGGACTACCAAACGACGCCAGGCCCGCCCACCCAAGCCCCTGGCTCGCGGTTTACAGCGCCGCCGGCAGCTCTGCCGCCCTAACGAAGCATTGGAAGCCATTGCCATGATGGACACCGTGCGTTTTACAGACCACGACGTTGTGGTGATCGCCATAGTCAGTAGCTCCATCGCACTTGTACGTTTTAGCTGTTTCGACGGGAGTTGAGCAATGCATCGGGCGACTCGAATCTAAAATTCGCCAAGCAACGTGGTCTGACGTCAACCACCAATAAACGAACAGGGTATATGCCCGTCTTTAATCCATCGGGGAAGGATTTCCGTGCATCTGGTCCTTGGCCCGCAAATGGCGCGATCGCAGCTCTTTACTAAACAATAACAGTTGGCGCAAAACTCGCGTCGCTGCGAAATGCTCAAGCCGGCAACGCTCGATGTCAAAAACAAGCACTAACTACAAGACAGCCATCTAAACGCATTTACCAACCAGTTTTATTCCGCTGTCCGATCACCGCTGCCACGGAAATGATCTAACACGAATAAACGGATGGAGGATGAACGATTCCGCCTGGTGCGGTCCGTTTCTATCCGCTCGATCAACGAATATAATGGAATGTTTTCGGCACACGCGATCTCGCGCAGTCCAATCCAGAACTGACCTTCTAAAGAGATGGAAGTCTTTTTTCCATTTAGTTTGATTGAGCGCTTAAGGATGGGCGAATGCGGAATGCGGCTATTACGATCGGGCGCTGATACCGGGGAGAATGTGAGCTTTGTTTCCATGGGACAGACAAATACGTAAAACCATTTCATCCGGCAAGATTGGCTCTGGATAAGCCAAGAAACCCCGATAAATCAGGCAGCGTACGCCAATGTCTTGGACGATCCAATGTCGTCGCGTTCTCCACAAATCTTACGGGATCAACAAGCAAAACGTAGAGAAGGAAATCGACCTGTATCACCTCGGAATAATCATGCCGCTATCCTACTATTCTGAATTCTAAGATTACCGGACTAACCTCTCAGCGGTCCCCTCGGCTCGCGACCCATCCTGACGCGACCGCTGCCAACACGAGGGCGACTACAGCGATATAAGCCGCCCTGGCAGTCCATTCCTTGCCTTGCTCAATCGCAAAGCTGAGCAAGAATGGCACCGGAAAGAGAAAGAAAACGATGTTACGTAGGATGAGGCCAAAATTGTTCATGCAGGGTGCGCCGTCTTCCTTATTGCGAGCCACAGGCCGATCGATCTCGGCGTTGCGCTGTCTGCTGTCTTCCTGAAAAATAAAATCATCGCCGACGTGCGCAGCGCCAGTAGCGATGATTGTTTTGGGTGTAGTAAATCAGGCGCAGGCCCTGACGGGCGCAGGCGTCGGATGGCTTTGCTGGCGGCTCCTGCACCATTGCCATCGCCGACTCCTGCTGCTTAGGTGGAGCCGCGGGCTCTTGTTGCTCAAACTGCATCACCTGCGGCGCGTCCTGCGCAAACAGCAGACCACCGATTAGGCCTTCGAGCAGGTCACGCCGCGGCGTCACCCGCGGCAAATCCTGTGGCAATGGCAGCATCTGAGGACCGCCGCTCAGGCCGTCAAGTGTTTGTCGCGGTTGAATCGGCGGGATGTCGTCGGTCGACTCCATGCGGTGCCCCAAATTGTCCGTAGTGGCCGCGCCCACTGACTCAATGGTCCGCTGCTGTTGCGTGTTGACCTCGGCCGGCGCCGACCGAGGCGGCAAGAGTGTGAGCGGCGGCGACACCGCAATCGTCAACGAAATCATCGCCCCTGTGGCGGCCATTACGCCGCTCAATGCCAGCAGCTGCATCGCCTGCATGCAAGAATCGTTTGCCCCATTCGTGGCACTGAAATGACCAAATGTGACTAGCAACGATATGGCCAGCGGCATGATAGTACCGCAGCGTAGAGTTGCGACCGCGATTGCTACACCGGGCTCGTCGAGAATGACTGGTCCAACGAGAAAATTTTGGTCCAATGCCGCAGTCCCATTTCCCCAGCCAAGGCGCTGCGCGGTTGCCACAAACATTCCAACAGTTGGCGCAATCGCATCCGGATCGAGCATGGAGTCCAGTTTGTCTGCCGGCTCAGTCCGCTTGGCGCCGCGAATACGGCCGTCGATCACGAAATGTGTGAGGTGGATGCTTTGCGGCGACATTTCGCGGCCAGGCTTTGTGCAAGGTCGCGCAATGCGAACTTGCCCATCGCGAACGGTGCAGCTTTTCATGCTCGCCGTACTGAGGGCCGCGCGGAGGCGTCGGCTGAATTACCCAAAAGGGTGGACTGTCCGCCCGATCATTTCTTCGCTTATCGCGGCGGGCGAGCGTGCTTCTCTCGCCAATTCCACCCCGGTCCGCGCATGTAGTGTAATTTGGGCCGGTACGAGACGAATACAGCTATGAGCATTCTCCGAATCAATCGCGACAATGAACGGTGGCCAGACCGGCCAAATTTTTCAGTTTTGAACCGTTGTCCCTCGTCACGTGGCTATTCAGCGGCAACCACAACCGTGTCGCCCTGCATCGTCACTGTGGTTTGTACACCGCAGGCCTTGGCCAGAAGGCCGGTATAAAAAGGTTGAATGCGATGAGCGTCGACACTCTCGCTGCCACTCTTGCCCGCCAGCAAGGGTGGGACTACCGGTGGAATCTTTGCGTTCACGCCGGCAGCAGTGACCTTGAACCCAACATGGTCGGTCGAGCCAAGAGGGTCGACGCTGATCTTGCCGCCACGCGGGATCGCCTGAGCGGCGATAACGAGCATATTGAGGAGCAATTTGACCAGGTTTTTTGCAAGCAGCGCGCGCGGTAGGTTCCATGCGAGCTTGGTCTTGTCATCCTCGAGAAATCCCCGCGCGATGGTTTCGGCATCGCCAAGATCGATCTGGGCACCGGCAGAACCCGCTGCTCCGAACGCGATCCGGCAGAACTGCAGCTTCGCCGAAGCCGTGCGGGCGCTTTTCTTGATCAGATCGAGCGCGAATTGTCTTGTGCCTTCGTCCTTCTCTTCCTCGAGCACCTCAAGTCCATTCACGATCGCGCCAACCGGACTGACGAGGTCATGGCATACACGCGAGCACAGCAGGGCGGCAAGATCGAGCGCTTCGATGGACGATTCGGACATAGACTAGTCTCCACTGGGGATGCAGGCTGCCACAATTGGCGAATCGACGGTCGCGCCAAAGTGGCGAGGTGATACACCGCGCCCGCACGACCGCCAAGGACAACGAGGCGGCATAAAGGTTGGGACTTTGACATCGGTTTCGCAAATTCCGCCGGCCGAGGCGGCGCGCCTGCTGCATGACCTGACGGTGATCATTGCGCGCGCGTGCGCGGTAATCATGGACGTGTCGCCGGCAACCGTGGTGCAGCGGATGAAGGCCGATGACTCCCCTCTAACGGCCGCAGATGAAGCATCTCAGGCAGTGATCCTCGAAGGCCTTGCCCGGGTATTGCCAGGGGTTCCCGTCGTCTCGGAAGAGTCGGTCGGACCCAATGGCGAGAAGCTCGGCGAAAGTTTCCTGATCGTAGACCCGCTCGATGGGACACGCGAATTCCTTGCTGGCCGTGACGAGTTCACGGTCAATCTCGCGATCATTTCAGGCCGGGAGCCGATCGCCGGAATCATCGCCGCGCCGAAACGCGACCGACTTTGGCGTGGAATTGCGAGCGGGAAAGCCGAGCGGCTCAGGCTGCTTAAGGATGGCGCTGATCAACCGCACCCGATCCATACCCGTGAATGGCCGCACCAGGGCGCGGTTGCCGCAATAAGCCGTTCGCATTTCGACGCCGAAACTGATGCTTTCCTTAACTCGCTCGGCCCAATCCAGCGCCTCTCAAGCGGTTCAGCGATCAAGTTTTGCCAGGTCGCGGAGGGCACCGCGGACGTGTATCCGCGTTTCGCAACGACTTGCGAGTGGGATGTGGCGGCCGGGCATGCCCTGGTCGCGGCGGCCGGCGGCATCTTGAGCAGTGCCCAGGGCTTGCCACTGGCTTATGGCCGCGCCGCCGAGGATTTTCGCATTCCTTCTTTCATTGCGTGGGGAGACCCCAGCAAAGCGGCCGCGGGCAGCTGACCCGGATTCACTCTCCGAGAGTGCGCCAGAAAAATCGGCGGCTGCCCGAAGCACCGGGGGTGTGAAAATACCCGCCGCCAACGCCATGACCACCAAGAGCCTCGGCAATATGGGCGGCTTCCGTTCCTGCCGCGCTGCAGTCATAGTT
>DAISKM010000377.1:0-4244 GCA_036820945.1 Pseudolabrys sp. | reverse complement strand
GGTTTGCTGCCGGCCAAGCCACGCCCGACACCCGGCGCAGGCGGCGGCGGAGGCCACCACCGCGGTCCGCGCATGGGCTGATAGTATTAATTTCTCTATATAATTCGAGGCGCGGGCCCAAGTCGCCCGCGCCATTGTTTTTGAGCGGACTAGTCCCGCCAGCAGAATTTGACGTCAGCATCATTCTGCTTGCGCGTGGCGTAATACGCGTCGCGCACTTTGACGTCGTCGAAATACGCGCGCTCCCTGGCGGCGCGATCCTTTGCATTGGCAATTGCGCGTCTTGCATTTGCAGCGCGATCGCCAGGCAAGGCCGGTGCCGACGCCATGAACATTACCTCATAAGGGTTGGCTTCCACCCACTCGACCGCCTTTGCGTGCTGCTCTTTCTGTCTGGCGAGATCGCAGAAGGCATAGCCGTTGATGATCGGTCCGGCCAATGTCGCAAAGCTGCGGACTGCGTCATCAGCTTGCGCAAGCGCAGACGTCTTCACGTTCAACACTTCGGACATCACGATGTACCGTTCCTTGGCAACGTAGAACCAAAATACCGCCTCGTCACGCAAGCCAACGTCATAGAGCCTGATCGCCAGCACCATCATGGTCATGGGCGTGACCACACCCGGCTTCGCGGTAATCAAGTCACGCGCGGCAATGATGTCCTCACGGCGATTGGAGCCGAGCAGAGCGTTGTATTGCTTGCCGACAGAAACCTGCGGCCTCCCAACCGGCGTGAGCGCGGCTTCATAGAAAGGCTGCACATGAATGCCGATGTGACGAACTGGCTCGGCTGCGACAGCAGGCGCAGCCCCAGCCAGCAGGGCCACCGCGCATAACCATTTAAATTTCATGATTTCCCCTCAACTGGCCGCCTGCCCAACCTCGCCAAGGAACACCCTGACAGCCTTCTCAGCGCCGTAGTCGTCCAGATTGACATGTCCGCCTTGCGGGAAACGAATCATGCGCTTGGGCTCGCCAGCGAGCGAAAATAACTTCTCACCGAACCTTATGGGTATTATGCGATCGAGTTCGCCGTGCAATGCGAGAAGTGGCGCGCGCACTCGCGCGATGCGTTCGTCCGAACGAAAGGGATCTTTGAGCAGCCAGCGAACCGGCGCGAACGGATACGCCGCGGCCCCAACGTCCGCGATGGACGTAAAAGGTGCGTCCAGGATTACGCCGCCGACTTTTCGTTCGGCAGCAAGTGCAATGGCAACTCCGGTGCCAAGCGACTCGCCCCATAGCACGATACGCCTTGCCGGATAGCGCGCGGCAGCGAAGTCGTAGGCGGCCATGGCGTCGCTGATCAGGCCGGCCTCGGTTGGCTTGCCTGTCGAGCCGCCATAGCCGCGATAGGACAATGCCAAAAGTCCGGTGCCGTCTGCGGTCAGCCATTTGAATCGCCCGGCACGCAAATCGAGGGCGCCGGCATTGCCCTGAAAATAGATCACGACGGGTCTCGGCCCCTGAGGTCGCACGTACCAGGCGATCAGCTTTTCGCCGTCGGCGGTGGTCAGCGTTACCTCATCGGCTTGCGGCAGGCCCGCGACGGCCGGCGCGGTGCGCCTGGGATCCGGGAAATACAACAAACTGCGCTGGAAGATATACATCAATGCCAGCAGCCCACCGTAGCCAAGCACGGCGATCAAAATGAACCATTTCAGTGTGGTCATGCGTTCATCATACAGGAGTTTATCGCTTGGGTTGCCGCAGCCAGCCCTTCCTCCTAGCCTTGCACAACCATTCCAGGGAGGTCGCCGCCATGCCTCGGAAGGTCAGATGGACCTCATGCTGAAGTCTGCGGGACGCTGATCCTTCAATGCTGATCCGGCAAGCCGAGTCTCGCGACGAGGACGCTATCTGGCTCATTCTGGAACCGACATTTCGGGCCGGGGAGACCTATCCCATTTCGCGCGACATCTCCCGCTCCGATGCGCTCGCCTATTGGCACTCACCCGGACATTCGGTGTTCGTAGCCGACGATGAAGGCGCAATTGTCGGCACGTATTATCTGCGGGCGAACAACCGAGGCGGCGGTGCTCATGTGGCCAACTGCGGCTATGTCGTTGCACCGGGCGCGTTCGGCCGAGGCGTGGCGCGGACCATGTGTGCCCACTCGCTGGACGAGGCGCGTCGGCGCAAATTCAAGACCATGCAGTTCAATTTCGTCGTTTCCTCGAACGAGCGCGCTGTTCAATTGTGGCAAGGCATGGGGTTCGTCATTGTGGGCCGGCTGCCGCGGGCCTTCGAGCATCCCCGGTCGGGCTTTGTCGATGCTTACGTGATGTCGAAAACCCTCTGATTTGTCCCGGAAACCGGCCCCCAACCCCGAGGCAAGGGTTCATTAAGCCTAGCCATCAAACGGCTGAAAATTTGCCGCAAGCGGCGCAACTTTTTGACCCCGGTCGAGTTCTCGCTAGGGGATCGAAAGTTTTCTCGGCGCGCCAGCCGCCAGTTTGTGTACGGGGGGATTCGTCGAAAATGGACCAAACGATCGGATTTCTTGAGAGTGAACTTGATCGGGCGGTCGCCACATTTGGTCAGGCGACCACCAACGAAAATGTTGTACCGATTGACGGCGCTCGGTCCCAGGTCGCTCTGCGCGAGCGCGAACGCCGGTTTCGAGAGTTGCTCGATGCACTGCCCGCTGCGGTCTACACCACCGATGCCGCCGGGCGGATCACCTACTACAATGAGGCCGCCGTAGCGCTCTGGGGGCATCACCCTCTCCTCGGCTCCAGCGAATGGTGCGGCTCCTGGAAGCTGTTCTGGCCTGACGGCATGCCGCTAGCGCATGGTCAATGTCCGATGGCGATCGCGCTGAAGGAAGATCGCGTGGTGCGCGGCATGGAGGCTGTCGCCGAACGGCCGGATGGCACGCGCGTGCCGTTCATCCCCTACCCCACCCCGATTCATGATGAAGCCGGTCGTCTGATCGGCGCGGTGAACATGCTGGTGGACATCACCGATCGAAAGCGCGCCGAGGAACAGAAGACCTTGCTGGTGCGTGAACTGCATCACCGCGTCAAGAATACCCTCGCGATGGTTCAGGCAATCGCGGGCTCGACTGCGCGCGCAGTCGATAACATCGAGGACTTCAAGACCGCGCTGTTCGGCCGCATTCAGTCACTTGCAAAAACGCACTTGCTTCTCGCCGACGATGAGCGCGCAGTAAAATTCGAGGACATCCTGCGCAGCGAACTCGATGCTTTCGATGACGGAAGCCATGAACGGATCGTGCTCGGCGGCCCGGAGGTCGCTTTAAGCTCGCAGGTTGCCGTTTCGCTGGGGATGGCCGTTCATGAGCTTACTGCCAACGCGGCGAAGTACGGAGCGCTGTCTGTCTATGGCGGCAAGGTCGAGGTCACGTGGAGCGTGACAATCGATGCCTCACGCCGCACGTTAACCTTTAACTGGGTGGAAAGTGGCGGGCCTGCGGTGACGCCGCCGAAGCGGGAGGGATTCGGTTCGCGACTGCTGGCGTTCGTGCTGCGCGGGCAAATTCAAGCCAGGATCAACGTCGAATACGATCCCGCGGGAGTACGCGTGCATTGCACTCTGCCTCTCCCGGCAGACACCCCGTCAAGCGCGAATTTGTGATCTACGCGTGCGTATCGCACATGTTACAGTTCAGCTTGGCTCATGACGTGACGCGATCAAGAGTCGGTGAAGCACGCTCTGATCATGGTCCCTGCGCCACGCCGCCCGAGCCAAGCCGCGGGAGGTAAGCATGGCTTATTCAAACATCCTTGTCGGTGCGGGAAACCGTCCCGCGCAACCAGTGGTCCGAAAAATCGGTCTCTCGGACCTGCGTGACGCACTCGCCAAGGGTGCCGACGATTTTTACGCAATGCCGACCCACGCCATGTTTCTCTGCATCATTTATCCGATCGTTGGCTTTGTTCTGGCGCGGCTGGCATTTGGCTACTCGGTACTGCCGCTGCTCTACCCATTGGCCACCGGGTTCGCCCTTGTCGGGCCAATCGCCGCCCTTGGCCTCTATGAGTTGAGCCGGCGCAGGGAAGCCGGCCTCGACGCCTCGGCGGCACGCGCCTTCGACATCTTCGAATCGTCGTCCATCGGTGGCATCGCTGCCTTGGGCATTCTGCTGTTGATAATCTTCTTGATCTGGGTGGCGGTCGCAAACGCCATCTATATTGCGAACTTCGGCTATGCCTCCCCGGCATCGGTGGAAGACTTCGTCAAGGACGTGCTTACGACACGCCCTGGATGGAATCTGATCA
>DAISKM010000376.1:0-4267 GCA_036820945.1 Pseudolabrys sp. | reverse complement strand
TGGCTGCGACATCCGTAGGACGGCGTGCTTTCGCACGCCTATGCGCATCTACGTCTTGCTTTATTCACAAAGGCGTGGATGGCCGGGACAAGCCCGGCCATGACTGCAAGCAGCTAAGGCGCATCCTTTGTTTTTTAGAAGACTCAGCTTTTTCCTGCAGGCGGGCAGGGCTCTTCTTTTTCCGCCAGCTCCTGAAGCATGGACAATGCCTGCAGAACCGACTGACGTCGGACGTTCGACCGGCCGATATCGCCATATTTGCGATCGTGCGCGATCACCCGGCCGCTGCGCGAGGCAGCACAAAAATAGACGAGGCCAATGGGCTTTCCGAGCACCGCCCCGGTTGGCCCGGCAATGCCTGTAATCGAAATGGAGAGATCGACCGAGGCATGGGCTAAAGCGCCTTTGGCCATTTCCTCGGCGCATTCAGTGCTCACCGCGCCATAGACATCGATCGTTGCCGGCGTCACGCCGAGCATTTGTTGCTTCGCCGTGTTCGAGTAGGTCACAAAGCCGCGGTCGAGCACTAATGACGAGCCGGGAATTTCGCTCAGCGTGGCGGCGACGAGCCCGCCGGTGCAGGACTCGGCTGTCGCCAGCGTGAGTTCCTTGTCCTTGCACAGGTCCAGCAACTTAACGGCAGCACTAAGTAATTCTTCGTCGGCCATGGCTGTTAACCCCATGGGAGGCGAACAGTTGCCGTGGCATAGGCGACGATGCCTTCACCGCGTCCGGTGAACCCGAGTTTCTCGCTGGTTGTCGCCTTCACGGCCACGCGCTCGAGGTCGATGCCGGCAATTCTTGCGATGTTGGCGCGTATGCCGTCGCGATGCGACGAGATGCGCGGGGTCTCGCAAACGATTGTGAGGTCAAGGTGAGCGATGCGGCCGCCTCGAGCTCGCACGCGTTCGACAGCGAAACTAAGAAACCGGTCGGATGATGCGCCTCGCCATTGCGGATCGCTCGGCGGGAAATGCGTGCCAATGTCGCCATCCGCGAGGGCACCAAGCACCGCATCGGTAAGGGCATGGAGTGCGACATCGGCGTCGGAATGTCCGGTGAGCGCCTTGTCGTTTGGAATGCGTATACCGCCGAGGGTGACGTGATCGCCAGGAGCAAATGCGTGTACGTCAAGCCCCGAACCGATGCGAACATCGCCGAGCGCTGCAAATTGCTGGCCTTCGGCCCGCAGGAAGTCCTCCGGCGTCGTAAGCTTGATGTTGCCAGGCTCACCCTCGAACACGCTGACCTTCATGCCGGCCCATTCGGCCAAGGCAGCGTCGTCGGTGAAATCCTCGCGGCCCTGCGATGCCGCGCGACGATGTGCATCAAGCAGGGCAGGAAAGCGAAATGCTTGCGGTGTCTGCACGAGCCTGATCGCGTTGCGGTCGATCGTTGTTTCAATGGTGCCAGTCGCATCGATGCGTTTGACGGTGTCCGTCACCGGTAGCGCCGGGATCGCTGCACCGGTTTGTTCTGCGGCCTCGATGGCGCGTGCGATCAGATTTGCGCTGGTGAAGGGCCTGGCTGCGTCGTGGACGAGCACAATGTCGGGAGCGTGCGGCTGCAGCGCCTCAAGGCCCGCACGCACCGAAGCCTGGCGCGTAGCGCCGCCTGACACGGGTGCGAGAATCTCCATCTTGCCAATCAGGGTTTGCGCGAGCTGCAGGTCGTCTTTGCGCACCACCGGTTGGACCAAAGCGATTTGCGATGCCCTGACAAATGCGGTGAGGGCATGCTCGAGCAGGGTTTGGCCACCAACCAGGCGGAACTGCTTCGCTACTTCGCCACCCGCTCGCAGGCCTTGCCCAGCGGCCACCACGACGGCTGCAACAAGCGCCATGCGTTACTCCCTAGGTCTGTTTTTGCTTTACCGCGTTCTAGCCGGCCCGCAAACGCACCAAGTAGGCCGATTGGTCTTAAGAATGAACAGTTTTTTGCATTGCAGCACTTGCGCTGCGGGACGAAATGGCTAATCTCTGAGCAATGAAAGGGGCAGCCTAAATGGTAGGCAGTCGTTCGGAGTGGGGCAATAATACCTATTGTCGGGGATCGTCACTCGCGATCGGGCCGTTTGTTGTCCCGAACCGCGTGGTTTTGGCCCCAATGTCCGGTATTACCGACGCACCGTTCCGCCGGCTGGCGGAAAGGCTCGGCGCGGGACTAGTCGTTTCCGAAATGACGGCGTGTGCCGGCCTGGTGCGGGGAGAACGCGAGGCAGCCGTTCGTAGCGACGGCGCTGGCATCCGGATCCATGTGGTGCAGCTCGCCGGCTGCGAGGCCCAATGGATGGCGGAAGGCGCGCGCATCGCCGAGGCGCAGGGCGCCGACATCATCGATATCAACATGGGTTGTCCGTCGAAGCAGGTGACCAATGGGGCCGCGGGATCGGCGCTCATGCGCGATCTCGACCATGCAATGAGCCTGATTGATGCAACGGTGTCGGCGGTGCGCGTGCCGGTGACGCTAAAAATGCGGCTGGGTTGGGATGCTTCGACCATCAACGCGCCGGAACTCGCCAAGCGCGCCGAAGCGGCCGGAATTAAATTGATTACTGTGCACGGCCGCACGCGTTGTCAGTTCTTTCAAGATCAAGCCGATTGGCACGCCGTCCGATTGGTGAAAGAGGCCGTTTCGATTCCAATAGTCGTGAATGGGGACATTCGCTCCGGCACGGACGCGCTTGACGCGCTGGCCGCCTCCGGCGCCGACGCAGTCATGATCGGCCGCGCGGTGCAGGGGCGGCCTTGGTTGCCCGGTCAGGTGGCGCGATATCTCGCAACCGGCATCAGCATTGCAGCGCCGCCGCTCAATGAACAATTCAGTCTGATCGATGCGCTCTACGACGAAATGCTCAGGCATCACGGCACGGAGCTCGGCCGGCGGCATGCCCGCAAGCATCTCGGCTGGGCACTCGATTCCGCCGCCGCCGCGGCTGGAGCGCCGGTGGCGCTGCTCAAGGAACACCGCAGCCGCGTTCTGACAACGGAAGAGCCGGCTCGCGCGCGCCGGCGTCTCGCCGAGGCCTATGACGATTTCTCATCGAGGGCAGCGGCATGAGACGGGCGCAGGCTTTTTCGGAAATCGTCAACACGCCCGCGGATGCAATGCTTCATGCGCTGCCGCATCCGGTGATCATGGTTTCTCCGGACGGAAAAATCGCCGATGCAAATGTGGCGGCCGAACAGTTTTTCGACGCATCAACCTCGATGCTGCGCCGCCACATGCTGCGCGAGCTGGTGCCGTTCGGTTCGCCATTGCTCGCGTTGATCGAGCAAGTGCGGCAGCGCGGCGCAGCGGTCAACGAATACAAGGTCGATCTGGCGACGCCGCGCAATCCCGGCGAGCGGCTGGTTGATCTCTACGTGGGGCCGCTGCCGGAATATCCCGAACATGTCGTCGTGATGCTGCAGGAGCGCACGATCGCAGCCAAGATGGATCGCCAGCTGACCCATCGCGGCGCGGCACGTTCGGTCATTGCCCTCGCGGCGATGCTCGCGCATGAAATAAAAAACCCGCTCTCCGGAATTCGGGGCGCTGCGCAGCTGCTCGAGCAATCTGCGGGTGACGACGATCGACCGTTGACCAAGTTGATCTGCGACGAAACCGATCGCATCGTAAAACTGGTCGACCGCATGGAGGTGTTCGCGGACGAGCGTCCGATCGATCGCGAGCCGGTCAACATTCATGTGGTGCTGGATCACGTAAAGCGATTGGCACAATCGGGTTTTGCCCGCCAGATTAAATTCACAGAAGAGTACGATCCATCGCTGCCGCCTGTCCTCGCCAACCGCGACCAGCTGATCCAGGTGTTTCTCAACCTGCTCAAGAATGCAGCCGAAGCTATCGGTGAAACTGCTGCGGACGGCGAAATTCAGCTAACCACCGCATTCCGTCCCGGCGTGCGTCTCTCTGTGCCGGGCAGCAAAACTCGCGTGTCGCTGCCTCTTGAGTTCTGCGTGAAAGACAATGGGCCCGGCGTGCCGGAAGACCTGATGCCGCACTTGTTTGATCCGTTTGTCACCACCAAGCAAAGCGGCAGCGGTCTGGGCCTCGCTCTAGTTGCGAAGATCGTGAACGACCACGGCGGGATCGTCGAATGCGAATCCCAGCCGCGGCGAACGATCTTCCGCGTGCTGATGCCCATTTACAGCGGCGACGGTGAACTCATTGACGTTCCGTCGCCGGCGAAGAGGCGGTGAAAATTATGGCGACCGGAAGCATCCTAATTGCCGACGACGATGCCGCAATCCGCACAGTGCTTAAC
>DAISKM010000375.1:1117-4268 GCA_036820945.1 Pseudolabrys sp. | reverse complement strand
CCCTGATCAACCAGCTCAGGGCTGGCGGAAGGATGGTGATCCCGGTCGGCCTGCCTGGCGCTCAGCAGCTTGTCGTGGCCGAGAAGGACCTAAACGGCAGGGTCACAACGAAAGAAATTATGCCGGTACTGTTCTCGGTGCTCGAGGGATCCGACCAGCCTGCATTCCGGGCGTCCTGATCGAGATGATCACCGAGCCTCAAATTGAAACAGCCTAGCTGAAGACTCGTCGCGTTTGGATGGATGATCGCCATGGCAGCCCCTGCTGACAAACTAGGAGCCTCATGACCCGGCTTCATGTCCGCTTTCGGCAGTAAAGCGGACATCAGCGTCAGCCTTTCAATCGCGTACGCACCTGCCTTTACAGCAGGATGCGCCCGTGCATCGATTGGTTCAGCGATCGCGCCAATATCGCCATTCCGATATTGGCTGGGCTGCATCATCAATACGTCCGGATATAGGCGGTTGAACGCTACTTGGCGGACTTCATGACCACTACGTTTGGGGTTAGGTTTTCGGTACACACAGCTCTCAATTGAGGGGCGCATGGCCGAACGAGCGATAACAGATGAAGAACTTCCGGTGATCGCCCGCTTTGAGGTGCGTCAGCGCAGCTATCTCGCGCCGGATGGCACCGTTCTAAGGCGGCTACCACACTTCGCTTCTGACACTAACGCGCTGGTCTCGCTTTATCGCGGTATGGCCCTCACCCGTGCCTTCGATACCAAAGCTGTCTCACTCCAGCGCACCGGACGGCTTGGGACTTACGCGGTTTCGCTCGGCCAAGAGGCGGTCTCGATCGGGGTCGCAAGCGCTATGCGCGGGGAGGATGTACTCCTGCCCTCTTATCGCGACAACGCTGCGCTGCTTTGGCGCGGCGTCACAATGGAAGAGATCCTGCTTTATTGGGGTGGCGATGAGCGTGGCAATCACTGGTCAGGTCCAGTCCATGATTTCCCATTTTGTATCCCGGTCGGATCGCATGCCCCACATGCTGCCGGCGTCGCTTATGCTTTCGCGGTTCGAAAGCAACCCCGTGTCGCAGTTTGTTTGTTTGGTGAGGGTGCCACCTCAAAAGGTGACGTATGGGAGGCGATGAACTTCGCGGGTGTTCACAAACTGCCCGTCGTTTTTGTTGTCAATAACAATCAATGGGCCATTTCCGTCCCACTTAAATTGCAGACTGCGTCAGAGACGCTTGCTCAAAAAGCGATCGCCGCGGGATTTGCCGGCGAGCAGGTCGATGGCAACGACGTCATCGCTGTGCGCGCCGCGGCCGAAGAGGCGATTGCCGAAGCGCGTGCCGGAAAGGGGCCGCGTTTCATCGAGGCTGTGACTTACCGACTCGGCGACCATACGACCGCCGATGATGCCGCGCGGTACCGGCCGCCGGAGGAGGTCCAAGCGCGCTGGAAAGAGGAACCGATCGCACGCCTGAGGTCATATCTTGTTGGTCAGAATGCGTGGGGCAAAGTGCAAGAGGAACAGCTTGCTGCCGAGTGCCAGCAGCTTATCGAAGTTGCGATCGAGCGCTATTTGGCGACGAGTCCGCGCTTACCAGAGACTATGTTCGACAACCTCTACGCGGAGCTGCCAGAGGCCTATGCCGCTCAGCGCCGCGAGTTGAAGGAGGCGTCTCATGGCTGAAGTCACGCTCGTCGAAGCAGTCAACTTGGCGCTCGCCCGCGCCCTGAGTGATGATCCCAATGTTATCGTTCTTGGTGAAGACGTGGGTGTCAATGGTGGTGTCTTTCGCGCCACAGTCGGACTGCAGCAGCGTTTTGGACCGCAACGCGTGGTCGATACACCTCTCGCCGAACTACTGATCAGTGGTTTATGCGTCGGGATGGCTGCACAAGGCCTCAGGCCGGTCGGCGAGATCCAATTTATGGGGTTCATCTATCCGTGCATCGATCAATTGGTGAACCATGCTTCGCGGCTGCGCAATCGAACGCGAGGCCGACTCAGTTGTCCGATGGTTCTGCGTACGCCCCACGGCGGCGGCATTCGCGCTCCCGAGCATCACTCGGAAAGCACAGAGGTTATGCTAGCCCACATTCCAGGTTTGCGCGTGGTGATACCGTCTTCGCCGGAACGCGCCTATGGCCTATTGCTCGCCGCGATCCGCGATCCTGATCCAGTCGTGTTCCTCGAGCCGACGCGAATCTACCGGGCCGCGAAAGGCCAAATTGATGACGATGGCGAGGCCTTGCCGCTGGACGTCGCTTTCGTTCTTCGGGAAGGTCAGGACGTAACATTGATTAGCTGGGGCGCGATGGTGAAGGAGACTTTGGCAGCCGCCGATCAGCTCGCCGGCGACGGCATCCGCGCAGAGGTGATCGACCTAGCCACGCTTAAGCCCTACGACGCAGACACTATCCTTGCTTCGGTGCAGAAAACAGGACGGTGTGTCATTGTGCACGAGGCGGCACGGACGGGCGGCTTTGGTGCGGAGATCGCCGCGCTCATCGCCGAGCACGGGCTGACGTCATTGCTCGCCCCGGTTGTCCGCGTCACCGGGTACGACACCGTCATACCGCTTCCACGGCTTGAGCAGCACTATATGCCATCGGTGAACCGGATCGCGGCAGCCGCTCGCAAGGTCTGTCAGTTCAGCTGAGCTTCGCGGAGTTTGCATGCGTCAGTTTCTCTTGCCTGATCTCGGTGAAGGGCTCGAAGAGGCTGAGATTGTCGCTTGGCACGTTAATGAGGGCGATCATGTTGTCACTGATCAGCCGCTTGTGTCGGTCGAGACCGACAAGGCGGTGGTGGAGGTTCCTGCCCCGCGGAGCGGTCGCATTGCACACCTGTTCGGCTCCAAAGGCGATCTGGTCAAAGTAGGGACACCCCTCGTCGAGTTTGCCGAAGGTTCGGAGCAAGACACCGGAACAGTTGTTGGTGAGCTCAGTCGAGACGAGAAGCCATCTCGCGGGGCTGAAGTGCCAACCGAGCCGACGCAGGTGCGGACCCGACAGGTGCTTCCTGCAGTGCGTGCGCTTGCGCACAAGCTCGATGTCGACCTTAACCTGGTCCAAGCCACAGGACCGGCCGGTACCATCACGCGGGCCGACGTGGAGCGCGCTGCCAAGAGCCTGGTTGATGCAGGCCCTGCCGAACCACTGAGAGGAATGCGCCGCGCCATGGCGCAGCGG
>DAISKM010000375.1:0-1107 GCA_036820945.1 Pseudolabrys sp. | reverse complement strand
CGGCAAGCGTAACCGACGAGGCCGACATCGACGATTGGCCGAAGCGCGAGGATATCACAGTCCGACTTGTTCGCGCGATTGCTGTGGCCTGCAAGGCCGAGCCCTCGCTTAACGCCTGGTACAATGCGGAAGCGGTAGAGCGGCGTCTGGTGAAGCGTATCGACATTGGTATTGCGGTCGACACCGAAGATGGCCTCATCGTGCCAGTTATGCGCAATGTCGGCGGGCGTGACGCGCGCGACTTGCGTGCTGGACTCGACCGACTGCGGGCCGATGCTGCCGCAAGGTCGATTCCTTCTGAGGAACTACGTGGCGCTACGATCACGTTGTCGAATTTCGGCATGATCGGAGGACGTTTTGCCAACCTGGTTGTTGTACCCCCCCAGGTCGCGATCATAGGAGCGGGCCGCATTCGCCAAGGCGTGGTGGTGCACGAAGGTCGGCCGTTGGTGCGGCGCATTCTGCCGTTGTCACTGACCTTCGATCACCGTGTGGTGACGGGCGGCGAGGCGGCCCGCTTTTTGATGGCGCTCAAGGCCGATCTCGAACGGGCTTCGTAATGCGCACGGTCAAGGGACGCGCAAAGCAAGCTACACTGACTAGTAACGGTCACCGCGCCCGATGGCCGCACGATGTCGGCGCAGCTCGGTGGCAGTTCGAATTTTGTCTGACAAAACCGAAATCATCGTAGGATATATTTTTCGGTACACGCAGGAGTGGCGTGGTGGCGGCACGCGTAGAGGCGACCAGCCCGAACTTCAGCAATGGTATTGGGGCGAGCGTTTCGACGTTCGCGGCCACAGCAATCGTCGTCGCCGACATGGTTGGCGTCGGCGTTTTCACGAGTCTCGGCTTTCAAGTCCAGACCATCGATTCCGGCTTCTCTTTGATGTTGCTCTGGGTGATCGGCGGCATCGTGGCATTTTGCGGGGCGACTTGTTACGCCGAACTCGCCGCGATGTTTCCGCGCTCGAGCGGCGAATATAATTTTCTGCTGCGTACATATCATCCGGTATTCGGATTTCTCGCCGGCTGGCTATCGGCGACAGTCGGGTTTGCAGCACCGGTCGCGCTTGCGGCGATGGCCTTTGGTGAATACGCGAAACC
>DAISKM010000374.1:0-4272 GCA_036820945.1 Pseudolabrys sp. | reverse complement strand
CGGCTCATAATGCCTCTGTCGGTCAAAATCTGCGGCCTCAGAACCCCGCAAGCGCTTGATGTAGCGCTCGATTCGGGGGCCGACCTAGTCGGGTTCGTGTTCTTCGCGCCCAGCCCGCGTCACCTCGGCCTCGAGGCGGCGCGCACGCTCGGCCAGCGCGTGCAGGGTCGCGCCGGCAAAGTCGCGCTGACCGTCGACGCCAACGACGACACTCTGCTCGACATTATCGGGGCGCTAAAACCGGACATGCTTCAGCTCCACGGCAGCGAGACTCCGGAACGTGTCGTCGCTGTGCGCACACGCTTTGGACTTCCGGTCATGAAGGCGCTTCCTGTCGCAGAGCGCAAAGATCTGTCCACGGTGCGTCAATACGCTCAGGTCGTCGATCGCCTGATCTTTGATGCACGTGCGCCCAAGGACGCGACTCGGCCCGGTGGGCTCGGCAAGCCGTTCGATTGGACACTTCTAAAGGATATCAAGGCTCCTGTTCCGTTCATGCTGTCCGGCGGCCTGGATGCCGACAATGTGTCGGAGGCTCTCCGGATAACACGGGCACCAGGCGTTGACGTATCGTCTGGCGTCGAGCGGAGCCCGGGTGAGAAAGATCCGGATAAGATCCGAGCGTTTATCCGGGCGGCCCGCGTAGCGGAGGCGGAGCTTTTTTCCACGCCTCTTCAGCTTGGAGAGTCCTCGGTAATCCGGTCAGTCAAATAAAGGCGGCCTGAATGACCGTGCAGCAGCCAAATTCTTTCCGGACTGGTCCCGATGAGCGCGGGCAATTCGGCATCTATGGCGGCCGCTTTGTCGCCGAGACGCTCATGCCCCTCATTCTCGAGCTCGAACAGGCTTACGCGAAAGCCAAGGCCGATCCCGGTTTCCAGAAAGAGATGAACCACCATCTCGCGACCTATGTCGGACGTCCGTCGCCGCTCTACTTGGCGCAACGTTTTACCGAGCATTGCGGCGGCGCAAAGATTTACTTCAAGCGGGAAGATTTGAACCATACCGGTGCGCACAAAGTGAACAATGTGCTGGGCCAGATCATGCTGGCTTTGCGCATGGGCAAAACGCGCATCATTGCCGAAACCGGCGCCGGCATGCATGGCGTCGCTACCGCGACGCTTTGCGCGAAATTCGGGTTGCCCTGCATCGTGTATATGGGCGCGGTCGACGTCGAACGGCAAAAGCCGAATGTTCTAAGAATGAGAATTCTCGGCGCCGAAGTACGCCCGGTGGAATCGGGCGCGCGCACGCTCAAGGACGCCATGAACGAGGCGCTGCGCGACTGGGTCACCAATGTCAGCGACACGTTCTATTGCATTGGAACGGTTGCCGGTCCGCATCCTTATCCCGCAATGGTGCGGGACTTCCAGTCGATCATCGGCCATGAAACGCGCGAGCAGCTGCTGACAGCCGAAGGCCGGCTTCCCGATTCCCTGATCGCTTGCATCGGCGGCGGCTCCAACGCGATGGGCCTGTTCCACCCCTTCCTCGACGAGCGCTCAATCGAGATTTACGGCGTCGAAGCGGCCGGTCACGGGCTCGACAGCAAGCATGCTGCCTCGGTCGCCGGCGGACGCCCCGGCGTACTTCACGGGAACCGCACCTACCTGCTGATGAATGACGATGGCCAGATCGAGGAAGCACACTCAATTTCGGCCGGTCTCGATTATCCGGGCATCGGTCCCGAACACGCCTGGCTGAATGACACGGGGCGGGTGAAGTTTCTGTCGGCAACCGACGAAGAGGCCGTCGCGGCCTTCCAGTTGTGCAGCGAGTTGGAAGGAATCATTCCGGCGCTGGAATCAGCGCACGCCTTGGCAAAGATACCAGAGCTTGCAGCGAAGAAAGCGAAGGATCACTTGATAGTCGTCAATCTTTCGGGTCGGGGCGATAAGGATTTGGCTTCGGTCGAAGCCTTTATCGTAGGCAGGAGGCGATGAGTACGCGAATCGAGAAGCGCTTCGCAGCCTTGAAAAAAGAGAGTCGTGCCGCGCTGGTGACATTCACCATGGCAGGCGATCCGGACTACGACACCTCGCTTGTCATCGCCAAAGTTTTGCCGAAAGCTGGTGCCGACATCATCGAGCTCGGCATGCCCTTCACCGACCCGATGGCCGATGGACCTGCGATCCAGGCTGCGGGCCTGCGCGCGCTCAAGTCGGGTCAGCGCATGACCAGGACACTCCAAATCGTGCGTGAATTTCGCAAAGAGGATAACGAAACGCCAATCGTTTTGATGGGCTATTACAACCCGATCTACATTTACGGCAACGAACGCTTTCTGGCCGATGCCAAGGCGGCGGGCGTCGACGGACTTATTGTCGTAGACCTGCCCCCCGAGGAAGACGAGGAGCTCTGTCTTCCGGCGCTGAAAATGGGGTTGAACTTCATCCGGCTGGCGACGCCCACAACGGACGACAAGCGGTTGCCCAAGGTTCTCACCAATACGTCGGGCTTTGTCTACTACGTGTCGATTACCGGTATTACCGGCGCCGCTGCGCCAGACACTGCCAAGGTAACCGCCGCAGTTGCGCGGATAAAACGACACACAAAGCTACCCGTGGCGGTGGGGTTCGGGGTAAAGACAGCCGAACATGCGCGTGCGATTGCCGAGGGCGCTGATGGTGTGGTGGTGGGGTCCGCGCTGGTCGAGGCGCTGCGACAAAGCCTGGATGCGAACGGCAAGGCCGGTTCGGGAACGGTCAAGGCGGTGACCGCGCTGGTATCGACCCTGGCGAAGGGGGTGCATGCCGCCCGTCGCGTGGCGGCGGAGTGAACTTCCCGCACCGCGCGTTGTAATAATTTGGTCGAATCGAGCGTGTAGAGCAGGTCTATGAATTGGATATCCAACGTCGTTCGGCCGAAGATTCGCAGCTTTCTGCGCCGCGAGACGCCGGAAAACCTCTGGATCAAATGTCCGGAAACGGGGCAGCTCGTTTTTTACAAGGACGTCGAAGCGAACCAGTTCGTCATTCCCAGCTCAAACTATCATATGCGCATCAGTGCGCCGCTACGCCTTAAGTCCATGTTCGACGACGGGGAATTCGAGGATGTTTCGCTGGCGGAGGTGACGGCTGATCCTCTCAAGTTTCGCGACGAGCGCCGCTACGCCGATCGTCTGAAAGATGCCCGCACCAAGACCGGATTGCAGGACGCCGTGAAGCTGGGCATCGGACGCCTCGAAGGTCAGATGGTCACGATCGCCGTTCAGGATTTCGACTTCATGGGCGGCTCGCTCGGCATGGCTGCCGGCGAGGCCGTGATCACCGGCCTCGAAACCGCCGTGCGCAGGCAGACGCCATTTATCATGTTCGCCGCCTCGGGTGGTGCACGCATGCAGGAAGGTATTCTTTCCCTCATGCAGCTGCCGCGCACCACGGTCGGAGTGCAAATGCTGCGCGAGGCTCGCAAGCCCTACATTGTCGTGCTCACCAATCCCACCACAGGGGGTGTCACGGCCTCGTACGCCATGCTTGGCGATGTACAGATTGCCGAGCCTGGCGCGCTGATCGGTTTTGCCGGCCCACGCGTGATCGAGCAGACCATCCGCGAGAAATTACCGGAGGGGTTTCAGCGCGCCGAGTATCTCGCAGAGCATGGCATGGTCGACATGGTTGTACACCGGCATAAATTGCGTTCGACGCTCGCTGAGTTGTGCCGGCTATTGACCAGGGCCCCGGCCGCGCCCGAGCAGCCGCAATTGCCTGTTCCCGCGCATGCCTGAACGTCGTCGGGCATCGTCGCCGCGAAAGCGGGTGATCCGATAGGCCCGGTGTTCTAAAATAGAAAATGACAGGAATGGTGGCGTCTGCCGTTCGGCGGGCGCGACAACAAAAATTGCATGAATCACATCGACAATATCGTAACGCGTCTGACTGCCCTTCATCC
The DNA here is from genome assembly GCA_036820945.1 of Pseudolabrys sp. Lineage (GTDB taxonomy): Bacteria > Pseudomonadota > Alphaproteobacteria > Rhizobiales > Xanthobacteraceae > Pseudolabrys. The sequence continues at coordinate 381 of DAISKM010000374.1, read as the reverse complement.
CAGGCGCATCGACCTTTCGCTCGATCGCGTGCAGCGGCTGCTCGCCGTCCTCGGTCATCCGGAACGAAAACTGCCGCCGGTGATCCATGTTGCCGGTACAAACGGCAAGGGCTCCACGATTGCGTTCTTGCGAGCGATCCTGGAGGCCGCGGGCAAACGGGTGCACGCCTACACATCGCCCCATCTGGTCCGGTTCAACGAACGCTTTCGCATCGGTCGGGCAGGCAAAAGCCGGCTCGCCACGGATGAAGAATTGATAGCTACGATGGAAGAGTGCGAGCGCGCGAATTCGGGCGCTGAGATTACAGTTTTCGAAATTACCACCGCGGTTGGCCTCTTGCTGTTTGCTCGTCACCCCGCCGACGTATTGTTGCTGGAGGT
>DAISKM010000373.1:0-4290 GCA_036820945.1 Pseudolabrys sp. | reverse complement strand
GGCGCCGTATACATCGCGGGATGACCCGCGCCCAAGTGGCCGAGATCGTCGGCATTCCGGAAGCAACCGTGAAGACACGAATGTTCTACGCGCGCAAGAAACTCTCGGAGTTCCTGAAGGAGCAAGGACTGGATAGAGGTTGGCCATGAATGCAACGAAACAAGAAGCGCCGGAGCGCCGGGAAATCGAAGAACTGCTGCCGTGGCATGCGGCCGGAACATTGAGCAGCCGCGACGCCCAGCGAGTCGAGGAGGCGCTCGCACGCGATCCCGAACTCGCCCATCGCTACGCACTGGTGCGCGAGGAACTCGGCGGGACCATTCATCTTAATGAGTCGCTCGGCGCGCCGTCCGCGCGCGCGATGGAAAAGCTGTTTGCCGGAATCGACGCTGAGCCTGTTCGCCGCCAGGCGGCGCCCCTCAATTTCGGCACTCGCATCGCCGAATTCTTTGCCAGTCTGTCGCCGCGCACGCTGGCCTGGTCGGCCGGCGCCGCTGCGGTTGCCATCCTGTTGCAGGCGGGATTGCTCGCCGGGATCATGCTGAATGAAACGAAGACGTCCGGTTATCAGACGGCCTCTGCCCCGACCACCGACCCGGGGGTCGGCGCATTCACCTTGATCCGGTTCGCGCCACAGGCTTCGTCCGATGACATCACCAGGTTCCTCGAAGCCAACAAGCTTTCCATCGCCGCTGGGCCGATGGCCGGCGGCCTCTACAAGGTCCGCGTTGCGGTGACAGGGATTCCGAAAGCAGAGCTCGCCCGCATCGTGAAGAAATTGCAGGAAGACAAGGTCGTGAGCTTCATCGCCACGACCGAGTGACGCGAGGCCGCGAACGACATTGGAGGCCGCATCATGCGCGCGCAACGAACCGTCCTCATCTGCCTGGTTGCAGCCATGGCGGCCCTGTCAACGGACGCCCACGCGCAGAAAATATTCAGCCGTGGCCCTTCACCGGACGTCGGCAGGCCGATCGGCCCGGGCGGCGGAGGTGGCGGCTTTCGCGGACCCGGCTGGGGCGCGGTCCCCGGGATCATCATGACAGTCCCGCAAGGCTATAGGTCTGCCGGTCCTGTCGTTGACGATAATTTACCTGGCCAGCGGCGGCCTCAGCAGGCGAACCGGCAAAGGCCGAGCGGCGCGCCGCCGGCCAACGAGCGCAGATTTGTTCCGGATGAAGTCGTCATCGAACTTTCCAATTCGGTCGGCGCTCAACAGGTCGATGCCCTGCAACGCCGATTCCGGCTGACGCGCATCGAAAGTCAGCGTTTTCAGTTGTCCAACACGACGCTGTATCGCTGGCGCATTCCGGATCGTCGTTCGGTGACCGCCGTTGTGCGGTCCCTCGAAGGCGAACGGCTCGTCGCTTCGGCACAACCGAATTACCTCTTTGCCCTGCAAGAAGACCAGGCGACGGCCGGGGGAGATCCCGCCCAATACAGCCTCTCCAAGTTGCACCTGCCGCAGGCACATACCCTTGCGAAGGGCGCGAACGTGCTCGTCGCTGTGATCGACTCGGGCGTTGATGCGAACCATCCCGACCTCGCAGGCTCCGTGGCGGAAACATTCGACGCCATTTCTGTTGCGGGCATGCCGCACAAACACGGCACCGCGATCGCTGGACTGATTGCCGCGCACGGCAAATTATTGGGCGCCGCGCCGAACGCCAGAATAATGGCGGTGCGGGCCTTCGACCCAAGGGAGGCAGGCGCCGAGGGCACTACCTTCAACATCCTCAAAGGCATCGACTGGGCGGCGTCTCGCGGCGCGAATGTCATCAATATGAGTTTCGCCGGTCCGCCGGATCCTGCGATCCGCCGCAGTCTCGAGGCGGCCCGCCGCAACGGCACCGTGCTTGTCGCCGCCGCAGGCAATGCGGGAGCGAATTCGCCGCCACTCTATCCGGCCGCTGATCCCAACGTGATTGCAGTCACCGCCACGGACGCGGACGACAAGCTCTTCGAGCAAGCCAGTCGTGGCCGCCATATTGCGCTGGCCGCGCCGGGGGCACAGGTCCTGGTCGCAATTCCGGACAATGGCTATGAAATGTCGTCCGGGACCTCATACTCCGCGGCTGAAGTGAGTGGCATCGTGGCGCTGATGCTTCAGCGCAAACCCGGCCTCACGCCCGATCAGGTGCGCACCATGCTGCGCACCACAGCGCGCGACTTGGGACCGAAAGGACCCGACGTCATGTATGGCGCAGGCCTTGCAAACGCCTATGGTGCGCTCATGGCTGAAACGGCGCCACCGCTCGGTGCGAGTTCCCGTCCTATCGAGCGTGCAAGCGCTGGCGCGAGATGAATTATTTTTCCCTCGTAATGCCTGGGCTTGTGCCGGCAATGACAAAACAACAGTTGCGATCGTGACGTATTGCGACCACCTCTGCGAAAAGACAACCTTGAGAGACAATGACGGCCGCTGACCCGCCAATAATGCTGCTGCGTGTGACGTGCAACGATGCGGTTGCCGACGGCATTCATCTTCTTGAACTTCGAGACGCAAGTGGAACGCCGTTGCCGGAATTTTCCGCCGGTGCGCATATCGCAGTACGGGTTCCGAACGGTCTCCTGCGCAAGTATTCGTTGTGCAACGACCCCGCCGAGCGCGACCGCTACCAGATCGCGGTCAAGCGCGAGGATAATGGGCGTGGGGGTTCACTCAGCTTGATCGATGACGTTAAAGCCGGCGACCAACTGACGGTGACCGCACCGGTCAACGATTTCGGCCTGCCCCCTCGCGCCCAGGATTTTCTGTTCATTGCCGGCGGCATTGGCATCACGCCGATCATGGCGATGATCAAGCAGGTGGTCGCGGAGGGTAAGCGCTTTCGCCTGTTCTATTGCTCGCGTTCGCCGGAGACAACGGCGTTCCGCGAGGAGCTGGGCGCGCCGCAATTCAAGGATACGGTCAGGATCCATTATGACCAGGGCGACCCTTCGCGCTCGCTCGACCTGCGTCCGATCCTCGCCGAGCGCAAGAATCGCGAGCATCTTTACTGCTGCGGTCCACGACCGCTCATGGAGGCGGTGCGCGCGATGACCGATCACTGGTCGCCAACCGCCGTGCATTTCGAGGCGTTCAGCGAAGCTGAGACCCATAAGGCCGACGACAAGCCGTTCAAGGTCAAGCTTGCGCGCTCGGGCACGGTGCTCGATGTTGCGACCACGAAGACGATTCTCGAGGTTCTGCGCGAGCACGGCCTCGAGGTGCCGAGCTCGTGTGAAACGGGCACTTGCGGCACCTGCCGTACCAAAATGCTCGCAGGCGCGGCGGACCACCGCGACCTGGTCCTTGCCGATCATGAACGCAAGGACAACATCATGATCTGCGTCTCGCGCGCGCGTGGCGAGGAGATCACCATCGACCGCTAGGGCATGTCATGGCCGGGCTTGTCCCGGCCATCCACGTCTTTTATTTGGTGACGGTGGCAAGACGTGGATGCCCGGCACATAGGCGTGCGAAAGCACGCCGTCCTTTGGACGACTATGGCCGGGCATGACGACGCATTTCCTGTTGTGGATCGAGTGCGTTCTACTGCTGGATCACGCGCAAATAGGCGCGCACCGCCAGCGCATCGTCGTGACTGAACTTGAAGTCGGGCATGTCCGGGTGGCTCGACGTAATGCCCCGTTCGAGCGCGCGCGGGAATTCGTCGAGATCAACACTGCGGCCAAGCATGCGAAATGGCGGCGCCCCTTTATGTCGGCTCCGGCCTCGGGGGCCCACTGCATGACAGCTCGCGCAGAATTCCGCCACCAGCCGCTGGCCCTGGCTGACCGGATCCTGTGCCTCCGCCGCGCTGCCAATAGCAAGAAGAGCGATCGTCGAGAGCATCGGCGGCAGGACTTTCATCGGGCTATCCAATCAGAGGGAGTGGCGCGCCAGTCGGAATAAAAGTGCGAACACGTACGTCATTGAAATACCACTCTAAATTCAAATGACAATTCAAGCTCCCCCAAGCTGTCAGCGCAAATTTATAGCACGCAGGCGTAGGAAGCGATGTCCGCTTTACCCCCAAAAGCGGACATTCCAGGTCGGCGCGCATGTCGGCTATGGGCCAAAAGCGGACATCGTGAGAGGTCATCAGGCCATACGTCGCCACATGGAGGATAGCAACTCTGAAAAGTTCGTGCGTGCGCAAATGTACAACGTGGCGAACAGAAGCGTAGCAACAATGGCCGCGATCAGGCTGTTGTTAAGGGATAAGACATTGCCGATCAGGGTCGCCACAAACACTAAGATTGCCGAGACGCTAATGTTTGCCAAATTCAAGTACGACCAATCAA
>DAISKM010000372.1:505-4294 GCA_036820945.1 Pseudolabrys sp. | reverse complement strand
AGCGTATTGGGTGACGCCAGGAGCGTGCTGGTCCGCATGCTCGGCCAGATCGACAAAGCAAGTGCGGCAAAGCGGGCTCCCTGGATCAAGGAAATCGCTGCCCTTCGCGGCGACTGGCAGGCCAAGTACAGGTCGCAACTGGAATCGGATGCGGTGCCGATCCATCCGGCGCGCATCTGCAACGAGTTGACTAGGCATATGCCTGATGATGCCATCGTCGTTGTCGATACCGGTCATGCCGGCATGTGGATGGGTGGCATGTACGACCTTCGCACGCCTGTCCAAAGCTACATGCGCAGCGCCGGTCATCTGGGATGGGCATTTCCGGCCGGCCTCGGCGCCAAGGCGGCCTGTCCCGACCGCCCAGTGGTCGTGTTCACCGGTGATGCCGGCTTCTGGTATCACATCGGCGAAGTAGAAACGGCCGTGCGCTGGAATCTCGCTTCGGTGACGATCGTAAACAACAACGGGGGTGGCAATCAGTCCAAGCGAGGGTTCGACCGCGCCTATGGCGGACAGCAGACCGAGCAGGCGCGGGAGCTATGGACCTACAACAAAACCAATTTCGCCAGGCTCGCGGAGGATATGGGCGCGCTGGGCATCCGCGTGGAGAACCCTGGCGACATCGCGCCGGCGCTTGCGGCTGCGGTCGCGGCCAACAGGCCGGCGGTGATCGACATTGTTACCGATATCGAGGCTCTGGCGCCGACGGCGGTCACGTAGGATCGCAGCTGAGATTAAGGTTTAAACATTTCAATGTCATGGCCGGGCTTGTCCCGGCCATCCACGTCTTGACGTTGCAAAGCTTAAGACGTCGATGCCCGCGACAAGCACGGGCATGACGATCCAACTTAAGCCATCTCCCGTTTCGACCGGCGCACTACCTCAACGGCGGTCCGACATGGCGGAACTTCTGCGCCCGCTTTCCGGTATCGACTTCCGTCGTGTAGATGTTGCCCTTGCTGTCGATTGCGAGATTGTGAATCCAGTGAAACTCGCCGGCATTGCGTCCGTTGCGGCCGAACGCGCCGACAACCTCGCCGGTCTCGCGCACCAGCGTGCGTACTTCGTTGTTTGCGCCATCGGCGTTCATCAAAAAGGTCTGCTGTGAGTCCGGCCACAAATCGAGGTCCCACACCGAGCCCTGTTGCAGCGTCTCTTTCGCGACGAAGAATTCCTTCACGAACGTGCCGTCCTTGCGGAAAACCTGGATGCGGTCGTTCGTGCGATCGCAGATGTAGACCAGGCCGTCCTTGGCGACCTTCACGCAGTGCACCGGATTGGCGAACTGCTGCGGCGCCGGGCCGGCGGAGTTGTAAGGCGGCTGCTTGGCATCATCCGGAGCCTTGCCGTAGGCGCCCCAATGCCGCTTGTAAGCGCCGGTATCGGCGTCGAATACGATGACGCGGTGATTGCCGTAACCATCGGCGATGTAAATCTCATTGGTCGCAGGGTCGACTTCGGTATCGGCGGGCCGACCCAGACGGGTCGTATCGCCGCTCCCGGTCTGCGGGCCGGGCTTGCCGATCTGCAACACGAACTTTCCGTCCTGGGTGAATTTCAGCACATGGCCATCGTTGTTGCCGTTGCCCCCGACCCAGACGAAGCCTTTGTGATCGATATTGATGCCATGCTCATTCTCGAACCAGTCGTAGCCTTGCCCGGGTCCGCCCCATGCCCTGAGCAGATTGCCGTCCTGGTCGAACTCCATCACGGGCGGCGCCGGCACGCAGCATTTCGTCCGCGGCGGACTGAACGTCGCCGCTTTTTCATCATCGGTAAGAGAGCGCGGCCGCTGGATAACCCAGACATGATCCTGCGCGTCGACCGCCACGCCTGCGGCCTGTCCCATGATCCAGTTATTCGGCAGTGTCTTGGGCCAGGACGCGTCGACCTGGAACTTCGGCAGGTCGTTGGCTAGGGCTGGCGCGATCGACAGCGCGCAAACAAAAAGCGACGAAACGATTTTCATGGTGTCCTCCCGGTGCCGGCGGCAGACCGGCGTTGTGCCGATGCTCCGCCTTCAGTCAGGCGCAATCAAGGGGCTTGAGGCCCGACGCGACAGGGTCAGCCTTCGCCGATCTCGCGCAGGATTTCGGCCGTGTGCTCTCCGAGACGCGGGGAAGGGTGTTCGGAACCGGCCTTCCAGCCATCGATGACGATCGGTGTTCGCACGCCGGGAATCGTGCCGCCTTTGGCAGCCGCGCTTGGCAGCGAAAGCTTCATGCCGCGATGCGCCACCTGCTCATCGTTGAACACCTGCTCGAGATCGTTGATCGGACCTGCAGGCACCTGCTGCGCCTCGAGCTTGTCAAGCAAGTCGTCGCGTTTCATCCGGGCGGTCAACGCCGACAGCTTGCCGATCAATTCTGCACGATGCTTGAGCCTTCCAACATTATCCTTGTAAGCGGGATTTTGCGCGAGCTCCGGTGCGCCCAGCACATTGCAAAATTTGACGTACTGGTTGTCGTTGCCGGTGGCGACGATGACGTGACCGTCCGCGACAGGAAAAACCTGATAGGGGACAATATTGGCGTGAGCATTGCCGATGCGCTTTGGCACACTGCCTGACACCAGATAGTTCATCGCCTGGTTGGACAAGATGCCGACCGTGGAATCGACCAGCGCGGTGTCGACATAGCAGCCCTTGCCGGTTTTTTCGCGTTGCGCCAACGCCGCAAGAATGCCGATGACCGAATACACGCCAGTGAAGATATCGGACACGGGAATGCCGATGCGCGTCGGCTCGCCGTCTGCCATCCCGGTCAGGTCCATGATGCCGCCCATGCCCTGCGCCATCAGGTCATAGCCTGCGCGCTTGGCGTAGGGACCGTCCTGACCGAAACCGGTGACCGAGCAATAGATCAACCGCGGGCATTCGGGCGCGAGACTTTTGTAGTCGAGGCCGAATTTCGCCAGGCCTCCAACTTTGAAATTTTCGATGAGGACATCCGATCGGGCTGCCAGCTTACGGACGATGCGGCGGCCTTCGTCGTTCTCGAAATCCATTTCAATCGAGCGCTTGCCGCGGTTCGTGGAATGAAAATAAGCCGAGCCGATGTGGGTACCGTCAACGCCTTCGACAAAGGGCGGACCCCAGCCGCGGGTATCGTCGCCGGAGCCCTTACGTTCGACCTTGATCACATCCGCGCCAAGGTCTGCCAGCACCTGTCCGGCCCAGGGGCCGGCAAGAATGCGGGCGAGTTCAAGGACACGGAGGCCAGCTAACGGCTTTGGCATTTGGTTAATCCTCACAAATCGTCTCGTTTGTGTGGCTTGCGCAGGGAAATTTGTCTAGAGTTGACAGAAGGCGACAATCATCAGTCTGGGCCCCGCGCTCACGCTGAATAAGGAACAATGCTAAGGGAGGATGTAATGGCACTAAGCAGACGACGTGTGCTTGCAGGGGCCCTGGCTGCACCGGCTGTGATCGCGCATGCGCGACTTGGCTCGGCGGCGCCGGCCCGAATGTTGAAAATTTCCCATCAATTCCCCGGTGGTACCATCGATCAAGGTGATTTCCGTGACCGTTTGTGCCGCAGGTTTGCCGCCGGCCTTGAGCAAAAGACCAATGGCGCGCTCGGGGCGCAGGTTTATCCCAACTCTTCGCTGATGAAGACGGTGGCCCAGTTTTCCGCCGTGCGCAAAGGCGCGCTCGATCTCAGCCTCTATCCGATCTCCTATGCCGGGGGTGAATTCGCCGAGCTCAATATCGGTCTGATGCCCGGCCTGGTCAGTTCGTACAAACAAGGCGCGGCCTGGAAAGCCTCGCCGGTCGGTCAGAAATTC
>DAISKM010000372.1:0-495 GCA_036820945.1 Pseudolabrys sp. | reverse complement strand
CTGCAAGGGATTGAAAATCCGTGGCGGTAGTCGCGAGATGGACATGGTGCTGCAAGCGGCAGGCGCGACGACGCTATCGATTCCCTCAAACGAGCTTTATGCCGCCATGCAAACCGGTGCCTGCGATGCCGGCATCACCTCCTCGACCAGCCTGATCTCCTTCCGTCTCGAAGAGATCGCCAAGAGTCTCACCACAGGCCGCGGCAAGTCCTACTGGTATATGCTAGAGCCCGTCATCATGTCGAAGCAGGTTTTCGACTCGCTCCCGAAGGATCAGCAGGACGCGATCATGGCGCTCGGTCTCGAAGCCGAGAAATTCGGCACCGAGGAAGCGATGGCGGACGACAAGAAGGTGGCTGAAGTCTACGCTGCAAAGGGCGCCAAAATCGTCGACCTTGACGACAAGATCGTCGACAAATGGCGGACCATTGCACGCGACACGGCCTGGAAGGACTACGCTCAAAAGACCGCGCTGTCGGCCGAGTTGCTGAATCT
>DAISKM010000371.1:0-4294 GCA_036820945.1 Pseudolabrys sp. | reverse complement strand
GAGTTGAACGAGTTGGCCGACGCCGCATCGCCCGACAGCCCCGTGGCGCGTCGGTTCGCGCTGGACGCCGAGCGATTCGTGCGCGGCGATCGCGCAGGCGCAGCCGCGCTCAAGGCGACCCTCACGTTATGGCGCAACAATCATGATCGGTTCACAGCGGTCGCGAGAGGCAACGCCCAGCTTGAAGCCGCACTGCCGATTTCCGCCGACATCGCCGCGCTCGCCGGGATTGCTTTGGATGCCATGGCGGCGGTCGAAAGCAGCCGTGCGCCGGACACCGACTGGCGCGGGCGCGCCAAGGAACTGCTCGATCGCCAGGCCGCGGCCGAAAAGGCGTCGGAAAGCATCATCCAGGTGGTCACCATGCAACAGCCACCGGCCGACCTTCTGATCAGCATCACCCCGGGCGTCCGCAAGCTTACGGAGGCTGCGGTGAGTCTTAGACCCTAAGGTAAGCGAATCGATTTCCGCTATTGGCCCTTAGCGGACATTCCTAGTTGCACTGCATATGTCCGCTTTCGGGAGTAAAGCGGACATGACCTTTTGCGGTCGCTATTGGGGGTAAAGCGGACATCGATTTTTGCGGCGTAAATGTCTGCTTTTGACCCATAGCAGACATTGACTGTTGACCGCGAATGTCTGGTCCTCATGAGGTCCGGCCCGCAAAGAAACGCAACGTTGGCGTAGCGCCGCCGCGGGGGCCAAGCAGGCGAGGCCCGCTGGCCTCGGCCTCGAGGCTGAGGTCGCGTTGACAGGCGCGCCAGCGCCACATAGCCTTTTTCGAAATACAAAAATGTTTTCCGCAATACGGAAAACTTCAGACATCCGGCTCATCAGGGAGGACAAGATGAACTGGTCAAGACGTGGCATTGCGTTGCTTGGCGCCGCTGCTGCTATCTTCATTGCGGCGGATGCACAGGCCCAGAATCCCATCCGTATCGGCTATCCGGTGATCCTATCGGGTCCCGGCGCGCTCATCGGCGAACCTTCGATGAAGGGCGCGCAGATGTTCGTGGAGGAGATCAACGCCAAGGGCGGCGTGCTCGGCCGCAAAATCGAGCTCGTCATCCGCGACACCAAAGGCAACGCCGACGAGGCGGTGCGCGTCGCGCGCGACCTGATCCTGCGCGAGAACGTGGATTTCCTGTTCGGCACGCTCACATCGGCGGAAGGTCCGGCGGTTTCGCCAATTGCGAAAGAGAACAAGATCGTCTTCGTGGTGCCGGTCGTGAAGACCGACCAGCTCGTCGCAAAGGAAAACCTGCATCCCTACATTTTCCGTACCGCCAGCAACACGACAATCGAGGGCCGTACCGGCGCCGAGATCATGGCGAAGTGGCCGAACATCAAGCGCGTCGGAACGATGAGCCCCGATTACGCGTTCGGCCAGGACGTGACGCGCGCGTTCGTGACGCATCTGAAGAAACTCCGGCCCGACATCGAGATCGTCGATCAGCAGTGGCCGAAGCTCGGCGAGACCGACTACACGCCGTTCATCAACGCACAGATGTCGAAAAAGCCGGATGCGGTGTTCTCGAGCCTCTGGGGCGGCCACTTTGTGACCTTCGCCAAGCAGGCCAAGCCGCTGAAGTACTTCGAGTCGTTCGGCAACAACTTCCTCGGGGCCGGCGAAGCCGGCGCAATCGAGACCGCAAAGGCCGCTGGCGACGACTACCCGCTCGGGATCACGGCGAATGCGTATGACGCATTTAACTGGACCGATGGTCCGCAGGCGCACAAGGACTACACCGCGCGGCTCAAGACCTTCATCAAGGAAGATCCGCCGTCCTCGTGGCCGATCACCGGCTACATGGGGATGCAGATCCTGACCGCGGCGATCGCCAAGGCCGGCTCGACCGACAGCGACAAGGTGTCGGCTGCAATGAAGGACATCAAGGTCGATACCCCGATCGGCACGCAGACGATCCGCTCCAAGGATCAGCAGGCCAATCGCGCACAGTTCTGGGGAAAGATGACCAAGGACGAAAAGCTCGGCTTTGCCGTGATGAGCCCGCCGACCTACATCGATCCGCTGCCCTTCATGGACTGACGGACGCGAATGCCCGGTGGAAGGCCAAGAGAGAAGACGCAGGCTGATTCAGTCAAAAGCGTCGTCAAGGTGCTCGATATCCTCGAGCACCTTGGCTCCTCGCAAAGCGCGATCGGCCTCTCCGATCTCTCTCGCGCGACGGGGTTAAGCGTTTCAACCGCTTTCCGCCTGCTGCAGACCCTGATGGTGCGCGGTTACGTCGAGCAGGAGAAGGCGAACCGTACCTACTTCCTGGGGCCCCGCATCTTTCAGATGGGTAGCGCCTATCTGCGGGGCAGCGATCTTGCCACGATCGCACGTCCGCACCTCGAAGCGCTGCGCGATGAGGTCGGCGAGACCGCGTATCTCGTGACGTTCAGCCAGGGCGAAATCGTGCAACTCTGCAAGGCGGACGGCAAGCAGGCGGTGAGCGCGGCGATCCGGCCGATGGTCCGTGAGCCCGCCTACTGCACGGCGACCGGGAAAGTGCTGTTGTCGGCGCTCAGCCCGGACGAGTTTGAGAGCTATCTGCTGACCGTCGAGATGCAATCCTTCACGTTGCGGACGCTGACCAGCAAGACCGAGTTGCGGCGCGAAATCCGGACCGTGCGCGAAAAAGGGTTCGCGCTCGATCTAGAGGAGTTCGTGCCGAATCTGTGCTGTGTCGCGATTCCCGTGCCGGACCACAACGGCGGTGCACCACTCGCCGCGATCAGCATCGCGATGCCGAAGATGCGCTTCAAGAAGGGCAATGTCTCCAGCTGGTGTAGCCAGATGCGCGAGAAGGCCACGCTCATCACGGAGCAGCTTGGTCTGGTCGAGAACTAGAGGCGCATGATCGCCGGAAAGATCGGATCGTGAGTCTATCGTTCCTACTCGCCCAGAGCGTCAGCGGCCTCACCGCCGCGATGTTCCTGTTTATCGTGGCGTCCGGCCTGTCGCTGATCTTCGGTGTGTTGCGCGTGCTCAACTTCGCGCACGGTTCGTTCTACATGCTCGGCGCCTATGCGGCCTGGCAGATCGCACAATGGATCGGGACGTTCACGGGCAGCTTCTGGCTCGCGGTGATCGGCTCGGCGATTGCAGTGGCGCTGCTTGGCGGCGTGATCGAACGGCTGTTGCTGCGCCATCTCTACGGCCGCGAAGACCTTTACCAGTTGCTGTTCACGTATGCGCTGGTGCTGATCCTCGGCGACGTGGCACGCGTTCTCTGGGGCACGCAGCAACTCACGGTGTCGCGGCCATCTGGCTTAAGCGGCAGCTTCGAGATTTTCGGTACGGTCATTCCTTACTACAACCTGTTCATCATCGCGCTCGGCCCTGCGCTCGCGATTGCGTGCTGGCTCTTGCTCAGCCGCACAGGAACGGGGCGCATGATCCGCGCGGCCGCCTACGACCGCGAGATGCTCGCCGCGCTCGGAGCCGATGTCGGCAAGCTCTATACGCTGATGTTCATGGCAGGCTCGTTCCTCGCTGGCCTCGGCGGCGCGTTGGTGACCCCGGTACGCAGCATTGTGCCCGGCATGGACGTCGACATCATCGTCGAGGCGTTCATCGTGGTCGTGATTGGCGGCCTTGGCTCGTTTTGGGGCACGTTCCTCGGCGCGCTCATTTTCGGCCAAGTGCTCGCTTTCGGCATCCTGATCCTGCCGGGCTTCTCGATCTTCGCGGTGTTCGCCTTGATGGCGCTGGTGCTGGTGGTCCGGCCCTCCGGCCTACTCGGCCGGCCGGTGAAAGGGTAGGACGATGCAGCCGTCGCTTCATTATCGCATCCCCTGGGCGGCGCTGATGTTTCTCGCAGCTGCTTGTGTGCCGTGGCTCGGCTCGCGCTTCTACACCTTCCTAGCAACCGATATCGCGATCCTCGCGCTGTTCGCGGTCAGCCTGAACCTTTTGCTCGGTTACACCGGTCTCGTCTCTTTCGGCCACGCAGCCTATTTCGGCATCGGCGCCTATACGTGCGCGATACTGATGAAAACGTACGGCGTGCCTTTCGCGCTCGCGCTCATCGCCGGCATTGCGAACGCTGCCGCTTGGGCGCTTTTGTTCGGCACATTTTGCGTGCGCTCGATCAAGATCTATTTCTCGATGCTCACGCTCGCCTTCGCGCAAATCGTCTGGGCGGTATGCTTCAAGTGGAATTCCGTCACCGGCGGCGAGCAGGGCTTCAGCAACATCCCCTATCCGAGCATGGACTGGATGGACGCGCTGCCGTTGCTCGACGGGCTGCGCTCCGGCGACAAGTTCTATCTCATCGTGCTCGTG
>DAISKM010000370.1:0-4302 GCA_036820945.1 Pseudolabrys sp. | reverse complement strand
CGTTTCAACCGGTCATGAATGGGCGCGAGCCGCCTCTTGTCATCATCGGTGGCGAAAATCTGCCCCTTGTTCTCCATCATCGCCGCCATCGCCAGAGTCTTCCCGCCTCCCCCCGAGCACAGATCAACGACCTGTTCTCCCGGCTTTGCGGCAGACAGCAGCGCCGCCACCTGCGAGCCCTCGTCCTGCACTTCGACGAGACCTTTGATGAACGCTGGCTCGGAATGGATCGAGGGACTCTTCGCATCGGGCGAAATGCGAACCCGCAAGCCCCAGGGAGACCACCGCGTCGCCTCGGTGTTAAGGTCCGACAGAATGGCGGCCACGGCATCACGCCCGCCCTTGAGAGTATTGGCCCTCAGGTCGAGCGGTGCGCGCGAGGCAAGCGCCTCGCCCTCCTCAACACGTGCTTCGCCGAAGACGCGCGCCAGGTGACCATCGAGCCATTCCGGGTAATCGCCGGCGACGGGGGCGGGAGCGGTTGAGATATCGGCAGCAGCAAGGCGTTTGCGCTCTTCATCAGTCAGTGCCTCGGGGGCGTACCGAGAGCCGCTGGCAAGTTTTGCGATTGCCTCCGTATCCAGTCGGCGCTCGCGTTTGAGCATCCCCAGAAGAATTGCCCTCGGCGTTTCGGAGCCCATGATGAATGCGCTCGATGACCTGCGTCGCAGCGCATCGTAAACAAGGCCAGCGATCGCGGCGCGGTCGCCCGAGCCGGCAAACCGGTGGGTCAGACCCCAACCCTTGAGCGCATCGGCAGCCGGCCGTCGCTCTCTCTCTATCGCGGCGAAGACTTCGATCGCGGCAGCAAGTCGTGCCGCCGGCGTCATGGGAGCGCGAGCACGATACGCACGATGTAGATAATCCACATAATGAGCAAGACGATCGCGCCCACACCGTAGAATCCGCCGCGGACGCGTACGTTATTGTTGGTTACGTGCACGCCAGCCTGCAATATGCGCATCACAACGAAAATCCAGGCGAGAATCACGAACAGCAAATCGGCGTGCTTGGTGATGATTTCAAGAATCGTCAGCACATAAAACAACACCGGAAGCTCGAACTGATTGGCGAACGCATACCCGAACTTTGTGGCCTGCACCGGCCAATTCGGCTCGCGCAGGGAGATGTCTTCAAACCGTGTTTCCACGCTTCGCAGCGTGGACGTGCGGAAATGCATCATCCCGAACATCACCGCGAACGTGAGGAGCACTTCGACGAAAAGTGGCAGCAGCACAAATTGAATAGACATAAGCCAGCCCTCTCATCCCTTCCCAAGCACGAATAACTATACACGGCTTGGATAGTTCGGGCTCTCGCGGGTAATTGTCACGTCGTGCACATGGCTTTCGCGAAGGCCGGCGCCGGTGATGCGCACAAACTCCGCCTTGGCATGGAGCTCGGCAAGGTTTTTTGCTCCGACATAACCCATGGCAGCACGCAGGCCGCCCGTGAGCTGATGCAGCACGGTCGCCGCCGCGCCTTTGTAGGGCACCTGGCCTTCGACCCCTTCGGGCACCAGCTTGAGCGTATCCTTGATGTCCTGCTGGAAGTAACGGTCGGCCGATCCGCGGGACATCGCGCCGACAGAACCCATGCCACGGTAGGTCTTGTAGGAGCGTCCCTGATAAAGAAAGACCTCGCCGGGCGTTTCATCGGTGCCGGCAAGCAGCGAGCCGACCATCGCGCAGTCCGCGCCGGCGGAAATGGCTTTCGCCAGATCGCCGGAATACTTGATGCCGCCGTCGGCGATCACCGGCGTGCCGCTTGCTTTCGCCACGTCCACGCAATCCATGATCGCAGTCAATTGCGGTACGCCGACGCCGGCAACAACCCGCGTTGTGCAGATCGAGCCGGGGCCGATGCCGACCTTGATCGCGTCGGCACCGCAATCGATCAGCGCCCTGGCGCCCTCGGCCGTCGCGACGTTGCCGGCCACGACCTGCACTTTGTTCGACCGGTGCTTTATGCGGGTCACGGCGTCCAGCACATACTTGGAATGACCGTGCGCGGTGTCGACCACCACGAGATCGACCCCTGCCGCGATCAATGCCTCGGTTCGGGCAAAGCCCTTGTCGCCGACCGTCGTGGCGGCTGCCACCCGCAGACGGCCCTGCTCGTCCTTGCAGGCGTTCGGGTTGGCCACCGCTTTTTCGATATCCTTTACCGTGATCAGCCCGACGCAGCGGTACTGGCCGTCGACCACCAGAAGCTTCTCGATGCGGTGTTGATGCAGCAGGCGCTTGGCTTCGTCCTGGCTCACGCCCTCGCGCACCGTGATCAGCTTCTTCGTCATCAGCTCGGACACCTTCTGGTGCGGATCCGTGGCGAAGCGCACATCGCGGTTCGTCAGGATGCCCACCAGCTTGCCGGGGAGCGCGTTGCTGCCGCTCTCGACTACCGGGATTCCGGAGATCCGGTTGTCTTTCATCAGATCGAGGGCCTGCTGAAGCATTGCGGTGGGCTCGATCGTCAACGGATTCACCACCATGCCGGATTCGAATTTTTTCACCTGCCGGACCTGCGCCGCCTGCTCGTCCGGCTCCATGTTGCGGTGAAGCACGCCGATGCCGCCGGCCTGCGCCATGGCAATCGCCATTTGCGCTTCGGTCACGGTGTCCATCGCCGAAGCGATAATGGGAATATTGACCGGGATCGAAGACGTGAGGCTGGAACGAATATCGACGTCCGCCGGCAGCACCTCGGACAGGCCGGGCTTGATCAGCACGTCGTCGAAGGTGAGCGCTTCGCGAGGACTTGCGTTGTTCTTGACCGCCATCGCCAACTCCGTTTCGCCCGAAAAGGCACCGGACCGGCCGGCAAGGGGTTAAAACTGCCCGTTGCGAGGGGATCCTCGCCTTGCGTCACGGCCCGCTTTTGGGTTGGCGTGGGTCGATAGCATGGGATGATGCCGATTCCTAGGGCATTCGCGGATGGCTGTTATGACCTCGTAAACGGGGGAGAGTGCTTACCTTGAGGCTGTGCTATGCGCTTCAAGACGCTTGAAGACGCCCAGGCTCCGCCGGAACCTCCATGCGCAGTGACCGCATCGTCCCGCTGATCATCGCGGTCGCTCTTTTCATGGAAAACATGGATTCGACGGTGATCGCGACCTCGTTGCCGGCGATTGCGGCCGACATCGGGACCAATCCGCTCGCCCTCAAGCTCGCAGTGACCTCGTATCTCTTGTCGCTCGCCATATTCATCCCGGCGAGCGGCTGGACTGCTGATCGCTTCGGCGCGCGCACCGTGTTCCGTGCGGCAATCGCGGTCTTTGTGCTCGGTTCGATCGGATGCGCGCTCTCGGGCTCGCTCACGGACTTCGTCATCGCCCGGATCGTGCAAGGCATGGGCGGCGCGATGATGACGCCTGTCGGCCGCATGGTGGTGGTGCGCACGATCAGCAAGCGCGATCTCGTCAGCGCGATGGCCTGGGTGACTACGCCTGCGTTGATCGGGCCGGTGCTGGGCCCGCCAATCGGCGGCTTCATCACCACCTATGCAACCTGGCATTGGATCTTCATCATCAACGTCCCGATCGGTTTGCTCGGAATACTGCTTGCCACGCGCTACATCCCGGATGTGCGGGCGGAAAAGCACGAGCGCTTCGACGTCGTCGGCATGATCCTCGCCGGTCTCGGCATCGGCGGAATGGCTTTCGGCCTCTCGGTGCTGGGACTGAATTTTCTGCCCTGGTATGTCGTGGTCGCTCTTGTGTTCGGCGGCGGCTGCTTTCTGACGGCGTACCTTGCGCACGCGCGGCGTATTGACAATCCTGCGCTTGATCTCTCGTTGTTCAGGCTGCCGACTTTTTTCGCGAGCGTCGTTGGCGGCTTTATCTTCCGTCTTGGTCTTGGCGCGCTCCCCTTCCTGCTGCCGCTGATGCTGCAGATCGGCTTCGGCATGACGCCGTTCCAGTCCGGCATGATCACGTTTGCGACGGCGCTTGGCGCCATGGGAATGAAGTGGGCGGTGGCATTCATTCTGCGCCGCTTCGGATTCAAGAATATTCTGGTGGTCAATTCGCTGATCAGCTCGGCTTTTCTTGCCGTCTGCGCCGGCTTCACAGCGGCTACGCCCGTTGCGCTGATGATGCTCCTGCTGTTCGTAGGCGGATTTTTCCGTTCACTGCAGTTCACCAGCATCAACACCATCGCTTATGCAGAGGTCGAACCCGAACGTGTCGGCCGCGCAACGGCGCTCGTCAGCGTCGCGCAACAATTGGCTGTCTCGTCGGGCGTGGCGGTGGGTGCGATGGTGGTCGAGCTGACGGTCTACATGCGAGGCGGCGGACCATTGCAG
>DAISKM010000369.1:0-4308 GCA_036820945.1 Pseudolabrys sp. | reverse complement strand
GCGCGACGGACAGGCCATCGGGTGCAAGGTCACGCTGCGCCAGGCGCGCATGTAGGACTTCATTGACCGCCTCGTAAATATCGCGCTGCCTCGGGTGCGCGATTTCCGTGGCCTCAATCCGAAAAGTTTTGACGGCCGCGGCAATTACAGTCTCGGCATCAAGGAATATACCGTGTTCCCGGAGATCGACTTCGACAAGGTCACCGATACCTGGGGCCTCGATATCACCGTTTGCACCAGCGCGCGCAACGACGAAGAAGCACGCGCGCTGCTCACAGCGTTTAACTTTCCGTTCCGGCAGTGAGGTCGGTCTCATACGCGGAACCGCAAGGAGCGAAAGTATGGCGAAGAAGAGTTCGGTCGAAAAGAACAATAGACGGCGCAGGATGGCAAAGAAATTTGCCAACCGGCGGGCAAAGCTGAAGGCTATCGCGCAGGACAAGAAGCTGCCGATGGAGGAGCGTTTTGCTGCGACTCTGAAGCTGGCGGAATTGCCGCGCAATTCCTCCAGAACGCGCATTCGCAATCGCTGCGAGCTGAGTGGTCGCCCGCGCGGCTATTACCGCAAGCACCGCCTGAGCCGTATCGCATTGCGCGAGCTTGGCTCCAAAGGCCTCATTCCTGGCCTTGTAAAGTCGAGCTGGTGAGGAGGGCGCGATGGCAGTGAACGATCCGATCGGTGACATGATCACGCGCATCCGAAATGCACAAATGCGCAACAAGTCGAAGGTTTCGATGCCCGGATCCAAGCAGCGCGAACGCGTGCTTGAGGTGCTCAAGACGGAAGGCTTTATCCGAGGTTACGCCAGCGTCGCTCACGCGAGCGGCCGGTCAGAGCTTGAGATCGAGTTGAAATATTTCGACGGCGAGCCGGTGATCCGTGAAATCGAGCGTATTTCGAAGCCCGGCCGTCGCGTTTACGTGGCGGTTCGCAACTTGCCGCGCATCAACAATGGCCTGGGCGTCGCTATTCTCTCCACGCCAAAAGGCGTCATGGCCGATCACGATGCCCGTGAGGCGAACGTGGGCGGCGAAATAATCTGCACGGTGTTCTGATGTCACGCATCGGCAACAAAGCGGTTACGGTTCCGACTGGCGTCACCGCCAACGTTGAAGGCCAGACCGTGAAAGTAAAGGGTCCGAAAGGCGCCCTTCAAGTCGTGGTCCACGACGACGTATCCGTCGTCCTGGACAAGGATGCGATCAAGCTCGAGCCTCGCGACGAGAGCAAGCGGGCTCGCGCGATGTGGGGTACCTCGCGCACGCTGGTCGCCAACGTGATGTCGGGCGTCACCAAAGGATTTGAAGAGAAGCTTGAGATCACAGGCGTGGGCTTTCGCGCCGCGGTGCAGGGCAAGACACTTCAATTGCAGCTCGGCTTTTCCCACGACGTGAATTTTCCGATCCCGGAAGGCATCGCGATTGCCACGCCGAAACCGACCGAGATCGTAGTGAGTGGGGTCGACAAGCAGAAAGTTGGTCACGTCGCGGCCGAGATCCGCGGCTACCGCCCGCCCGAGCCATACAAGGGCAAGGGCGTGAAATACGCAAACGAGTACATCTTCCGCAAGGAAGGGAAGAAGAAGTAAGGGACGCGCCATGTCGAGATTACGCGACCGGACCGCCCGGCGGACGGCGACAGTGCGACGCAAGATCAGGCTCGCGGGGCGCGGCCGTGCGCGGTTGTCGGTATTCCGCTCGTCCAAGCACATCTACGCCCAGCTCATCGATGACGTGAAGGGTACGACATTGGTTGCAGCGTCGTCGCTGGAGAAGACGATGCGCGAGGGCGCCAAGACGGGCGCCAATATCGCGGCGGCCAAGGCGGTCGGCAAGCTGATCGCCGAGCGCGCCAAGGAAAAGGGCATCAAAGACGTCGTATTCGATCGCGGCGGCTATCTCTATCACGGACGCATCAAGGCGTTGGCCGATGCCGCACGTGAAGGCGGACTCAACTTTTAACGGAAGAACGCATATGGCACGGGAAGCCCGACGGGAACGAGAGCGCGGTGAGCGGGAAGAGCGCGACAGCGAGTTCATCGACAAGCTGGTGCACATCAACCGCGTGGCAAAGGTGGTCAAGGGCGGTCGCCGTTTTGGATTTGCCGCGCTGGTCGTCGTAGGCGATCAGAAGGGCCGGGTCGGCTTCGGCCATGGCAAGGCACGCGAAGTGCCGGAGGCAATCCGCAAGGCGACAGATGCTGCGAAGCGGGGGCTCACACGCGTTCCGCTCCGCGAAGGGCGCACACTGCACCATGATGTGCTGGGTCGCCACGGCGCCGGCAAAGTATTCCTGCGCGCAGCGCCCCCAGGCACCGGCATCATTGCCGGAGGTCCAATGCGGGCCGTGTTCGAAACGCTCGGCATGCAGGATGTCGTGGCAAAATCGCTCGGCTCATCCAATCCCTACAACGTTGTGCGCGCGACCTTCGACGCGCTCAAGCACCAGGATTCGCCGCGCTCGGTAGCGGCTCGCCGCAATATCAAGGTATCGACCCTGCAGTCGCGCCGTCGGGACACCGATGCGGAAGCGACGGCTGATTGAGGAATCTGGCGATGGCTTCGGCACAAGGCACTCTCAAGGTTGAACAGGTGGGCAGCCCGCAGCGGCGACACCACCTGCAGCGCGCTACGTTGATCGGGCTTGGCCTGAACAAGATCGGGCGCGTGCGAGATCTTCCGGATACGCCTGCGACCCGCGGGATGATCCGCAAAGTTCAGCATTTGGTCAAAGTGGTCGGGGAAGCAAAATGACGTCTCGGCCGGGTTTGGCCGGCCGTCCCAGCATAAGGCACACGAGCACCTTCCTAAGCGGGATGCCCCGGACAAAGACCGACACGTGAAATGAGGATAAGAACATGAAACTCAACCAGATTGCCGATAAGCCAGGCGCACGGAAAAAGCGCATGCGCATTGGCCGCGGCATCGGTTCCGGCATGGGGAAGACCGGCGGTCGAGGCGGCAAGGGTCAGACTGCGCGAGCCGGCGTCAGCATCAAGGGTTTCGAAGGCGGCCAGATGCCGCTTCATCGCCGCGTGGCGAAGCGCGGTTTCCGAAACACGCCATTCGCGGTAAATCTCAATGAGATCAATCTCGGCAAGGTTCAGGCGGCGATCGATGCCGGGCGGATCGACGCCAAGGCTCCTGTCGATGCCGCGGCCATGGTCAAGGCCGGGCTGATGCGGCGCGAGAAAGGCGGCGTGAAGCTGCTTGGCGATGGCGAACTCAAGAGCAAGGTCGAATTTTCGGTCTGGCGCGCTTCGAAATCAGCCGTCGCCGCGGTCGAGAAGGCCGGCGGCACGGTCAAGATTCTGGCTCCGGCCAAGGAAGAGGATGCTGTGCCGAAGGGCAAGAACAAGCGCAGGGCACTGGAGGCTGCCAAAGGCGGGGGCAAGCCGAAGGCCGGAAAATCGAAGGCGGAAGCAGAAGGCGAACAGAAAAGCCCCGAATAGTAGCTCCTTGGCGCTGCCCCAGATAGGGGCGGCCGATAGCTTTCAGGCTACAGATTTGGACCATCGCCCCTATCTAGAGGGCTGTAAGGAACAGGTGCCTCGTCTTCACGGGGCATGAAAGCGGAAGGGTCGAGCGGCCATGGTCTCTGCGGCAGAACAACTGGCAGCCAATCTGAATTTCTCGGCGCTGGCCAAGGCGGAAGAACTCAAGAAAAGAATCTGGTTCACCGTCGGCGCGTTACTGGTTTATCGCCTCGGCACCTATATTCCGCTGCCCGGTATCGATCCCAATGCGTGGTCGCAGATTTTCAATACCCAGTCGGGCGGCATCCTGGGCATGTTCAATATGTTTTCGGGCGGCGGGATCCACCGGATGGCGATCTTCGCGCTCAACATCATGCCTTACATCTCTGCGTCCATCATCATCCAGTTGATGACGACGGTCTCGCCGACGCTCGAAGCGCTCAAGAAGGAAGGCGAGCAAGGGCGCAAGATCATGAACCAGTATACGCGGTACCTCACCGTGGTGCTGGCTGCATTTCAGGCTTATGGCATTGGCGTCGGTCTTCAGGGCACCGGAAGCGTCGTGTCCAATCCGGGGATCTTCTTCCTGATTTCGACGACAATCACGCTTACCGGGGGCACGATGTTCCTGATGTGGCTGGGCGAGCAGATCACCGCCCGCGGCATCGGCAATGGCATTTCGCTGATTATCTTGTCCGGGATCGTGGCTGAGCTGCCATCCGCGATCGCCGGCACTCTTGAGCTCGGTCGTCAGGGTGCATTGTCGACTGGGCTGATTCTCGCTGTGATCGTGATGGCGGTCGCGGTCATCGCCTTCATTGTGTTCATGGAG
>DAISKM010000368.1:0-4309 GCA_036820945.1 Pseudolabrys sp. | reverse complement strand
CCGCTTTGGCCGAGGGAGAACCGCTAACATCGGCCGGAGCGGGCGCGGGCGACTGCAGATCCCAATCCGTTTCGTAGTTATTGGCCTCTGGATCGGAATCGCTGCGATTGGCGAGGAGGGCGATCGTAGGTGCAGCGAGCGCAGAATCATCGGTCCCTTGGGTATCCAGCAGCTCGCGCAACCTATTCAATTCATTAGTACGGCGGATTGCGCGAAACTGGCGCGATTCCGGCTGCTCGCCCAGCTCGATCATCGCAACGCGCATCAGCGCTACATTCGGCATCAACTGCAAGTGCGACCGGTCCGGCGCTCCGAATGCGAGCGCCAGAACGACAATGGCGAGGAGCACGCAACCTGCTGGGAGGATCCAAATGATCCGCAACATCCCGTGTTGCATAACTGAGTCGGCCGAAACGCTAAAGCCAGGGTCGGGCGTGATCGCCAGGAATCTATCAGGTTTTCTTATCTTCCTTCATTGGTATGGAGGATGTCCCTAGTTGCGGGTTCTTACAGGGGGTGGCAGTCTGTCGGTCAAATCCTTCCTATGCCACTACGTTACCGGCCTGAATGCAGTTGTCGATAGTGGTCGAGCCGCCGCAGCGTCTGATCTTTTTCAGCGGAGGTTCTAGCTGACCAAAATGTCGGGAACGCGATTCCGATGGCGCCCCGGTAAGCTGCGGTCGTTTATTCCACCAAGAAAGTTTTGGCAGAACGATGCCACAACGTTTAAATGTCGGCGAAGGTAGGGAAAAGACAGGAAAATGAATTCAGTTCTCGAACGAGGCCAACGAGATGCTGCTGCGCTCGAAGGCGGGGTGGACTTGGCCGATCTCGGCGGGATGGTTAGGGAGCGAAAACTCCGCGACAAGCGCTTTGCTCCGCCACGGCTGCTGAAGTTGCTCTACTGGATTTACGAGTGCCGACTCCTGCACCAGCTCCAACGAGGACCGTTGCCTCGCCATGTTGGCATTATCCTTGATGGAAATCGCCGCTACGCTCGCCGTCATGGTCTCGGTACCCCGCATGAAATCTATCATTACGGAGCCGCCAAACTCGACGATGTCCTGGACTGGTGTGCTGCATTGGGTATCACCGCAGTTACGCTATGGGTATTCTCAACGGAGAACCTTAAACGAGCACCGGCTGAAATTTGCGGAATCCTTGCTGCAATCGAAGCCAAGCTTAGGGCGTTGGCTCAAGACCCGTTTATGCACGATAAACGCATCCGCGTGCGGGCCATAGGTCGGCTAGACATTTTACCGGAATCAGTTGTTGCTG
Source organism: Pseudolabrys sp. (assembly GCA_036820945.1). GTDB lineage: Bacteria > Pseudomonadota > Alphaproteobacteria > Rhizobiales > Xanthobacteraceae > Pseudolabrys. Next base: position 3,031 of record DAISKM010000368.1, on the reverse strand, counting down.
CGATCCGTGCGGCGGAAGCGGCGACCGCACAATATGATTCGACAACCTTGACCATTGCAGCCGCTTATGGTGGTCGGGAGGAGATCGTCGATGCCGTCTGCAGCTTTCTCGAAGCACAGGCAAAGCAAGGAGCATCATTGTGTGATGTCATAGCAAATGTGTCGTCTGAGGCTATTGCCCGGCATCTTTATGCCGCTGATTTGCCGGATCCAGACCTGATCATTCGAACGAGCGGTGAGACCCGTTTGTCCGGTTTCTTGCTCTGGCAAAGCGTGCACAGCGAATTTTACTTTACAGATGTCCTTTGGCCAGCCTTCCGGAAAATAGATTTCTTACGCGCAATTCGCGCGTATCAGGAACGCAACCGTCGCTTTGGCCGGTAACGGTCAGGTACTCAACGGCGCGACAAGACATAGCTTAACGTATATTGGTTCAGTCAATCCAAGAAACGCCCCAGCCTGCGCACGTCGTCGTACTCGCAAGTGAGAAGGGTGTTTCGGGGAAATCAACCCACACCAGTGCACATCGCGATAGCGCTTCTCAACTGCCGGCTGGCCCCGCTGTTATCCGCCAACGGTGGCGAGGTATTTTGTTGCCCTCAAAGTACCGAATCATATAAGACGCACAGTGTATCTAGGGGACACGCTCATGAAATCCTCAATTGTCAAACGTTCCATTGTTATTCACGGGCACAAAACAAGTGTGAGCCTAGAAGATGCATTCTGGAACGGCCTGAAGGACATCGCACATGCCGAGTGCGTGACGCTGTCAAAGATAATTGCAGAGATCGATAAAAACCGCCGACTGGGCAATCTCTCCTCAGCGCTTCGCCTGTTTGTGCTAGATTGGACCCGCGCGCATTGAACAGGCTGGTCATTCGGTACGGGTTAGGTTGTGATGCCTCACGCCTTAATTGAGAAGGTAAGATGCGTTACGCTCCAGCCCTCAATCACATCCCTCAGGATCGATAGCCCGTTGGAGCAGTTGCACAGTTAACTGCAAACGATCGCGCCAGTTTCGACACGCGACTTCAGTTGTCGTCCAGAGTTAGGCCCGCACGCAGAAATTTCTGCGGATCGACTGCACCGCCATTGATCCGTGTCTCGTAGTGCAGGTGCGGACCAGTTGAGAGGCCGGTCGATCCGATCTTGCCAACAATTTCGCCAATACGAACGACCTGTCCGACTTTCACGCTGATTTCGGACAAATGGCCGAAGCGAGTGGTGAGACCGTTGCCGTGACTGATCTCGACCACATTTCCGTAGCCACGTTGTCGGCCCGCGACGGTCACCTTGCCAGTGGCCGTTGCTCGCACCGGCTCGCCAAGGTCGCCTCGCAGATCGATCCCGGTATGCATCGCGATACGCTTTAAGATCGGATGCATTCGGATGCCGAACGGAGAGGTCATATCTGTTTTGCCGGCGACCGGTGTGCGCAGTGGGACGGCGGCGAGTGCCCGGTTGTAAAGGTTTATCTGCGCGCGTTCCGCATTGATGCGATAGAGCTGACTTTCGAAGGCGCTGGCTTCCGATGGCGGCTTGACCGAAACAAACGGCCCGCCCGTTGCCGCTTCCGCCGGCGCGCGGCCGGCTTTAATGCCCAGATCGGCAAGCACAGCCTGCATTTGCCGCGCTCGCATGTCGATGCGCTCGCCGAGATCGGTCAGTGCCGCAACCTGTCTTTGTTCGGCGTTGTCGAGCGACAGGGACATACGCGCTTGGCGCTGCAGCAACAAATTGACCCGCTGCTCGACCTGTGCCTGATCGAGCAGCTTTTGGCTCATTATTCGGTCGACCTGTGCGCGCAATTCAGCAATACGGTCTTCGTAGGTGAGTTGCAGCGCTGTCTGCTCGCCAATCAGACGGCCGAGGCCGTCATCGCGGAACGCGGTATACGTGCCGCCAGCAATCAACCAAACTGCCGTGACCACCAGCGCGTACCTGAAAGCCAGTATGCGCGGGCGCACAGCAGCGCGCTTAGGCGGTACGTCACGCGCGCGCGATCGGCGTCGCGCATGGCGTATTCGATGACGTGCTAATACTGGAGCAGATGAAGGCGACAATGACGCCCCCGTGGTTGCCCCCCGCGTGGCATGTCAGCCAGAAATGCTTAAATAATGATTAAATTTTTGCGGTTTTTAGATCCCGACCGATCACGAAGCACAAGCTGTCAGACCGCTACGCCCGCGGACTGCGACCGGCCGACGACCACTGGTATCTTGTTTGGGATGCCAAGATCGCGGGTCCTACGGTGGCGGTGCATCCGACTGGCAAAAAGAGTTGGAAGGTCGTTTATCAATTCAACCGCTAATCACGCTGGCTGACCCTTGATCGGTTTGACGTGATTGCCGTCTCGCTCGACAAGCCTCAGCGCTCGCTGAGCTCTCCAGCAAGGAAGTGGGGCGATCCCTCTATTGAGCGCTAAGACCCGGTAGACGCTCAAGCCCGCGGGCGATATCCGCCACACACTGACCACTCTTCCAGCGCTCCCAAATCTCTGCCTTCTGATTCGGCGTGAACCATATCCGGGCATGCAACCCCATCGTTCACCTCCCAATCCGACAAAGATTAGAAGGTGTTGCGTCGATCGGTTGAATTCACCACCCAAGCGGACCATTGCTATCGGCACGCACTGAAATTCAATTCTGAAAATAAAAAATGGCGCGGCCCTGAAGCCGCGCCAGTCCGTAATGCATCAACGATGAACCACTAGCAGACCCAGCGATTCATGGCAATTAACCTAAAGTCAATTAGCGGCAGCTAGGAGGCATGTGTAGCATTTTTGGCACACCGTCGGCCAAAAGTTGTGCGTTACCTTGCGACATGGTGACTAGCGCAACGTTGGCTGGGTAGAATGACGATATGAACTAGGACTCGGGGCGCGCCAATGGCACAGGCGCGAAAAGGGAGAATCGTAATGCGAAAGCCTTTGATGTTGCTTGCTGTCGCGACAATCGGTCTGGCTGTAACGCAAGCCTCGGCGGCTGATCTGCCGCGGAAGGCCCCCCCACCAGCGGCACCGCCGCCGCCGC
>DAISKM010000367.1:0-4338 GCA_036820945.1 Pseudolabrys sp. | reverse complement strand
GGATTATATGGGCCCTAATCGAGCCGGACCAAGCACAATCGATATTATGGTGTCAGATTGTCCGGCAGCGGCGGTTCCTCGCGCATCAAAGTAATTGTTACGCGTCGGTTCGGCGACATATACGGATCGTCAGGAAACAGCGGATCCGTATCGGCCTTGCCCGCCACCATGAAGACATTGCCCGACGGGATGCCCTCCGACTCCAGAATTTGACGTACGGCATTGGCGCGATCGGCGGACAGTTCCCAGGGACCATAGCCAGGCTTTGGCGGCACTTTGGCCGATGCGGTATGGCCAACAATAGAAAGGCGGTAAGGCATGGCCTTGAGCTGGGGCGCGATTTTCTGAAGCAACTTTCGCGTGCGCTCGTAAGGGTCCTTGCCGCCTTCGGGAAACATGGAACGGCCGTCTTGATCGACAATCTCGATGTTGAGACCCTGCTTCGTCTCCTCGAGCATGATGTGCTTCGACGCTTCGGCAATTTCCGGCATTTCCTGCAAGGCTTGCCTGAGTGAGGCGGAGGCCAGCGAAAACTTGCGATCTTCCTTAAGGCGGGCCCCGTAGGAACGCTGGCGGTCGCTATCTTCGGGTGACGGCGTTGCCGAAGCTTCGGATGGGTCGATATGGGCGGCATTCCTGAGTTTCGGCCGCGTCGGCAAGCCGAGCACCTCGATAATGCCGGAATACCGCACCCGGTCCTGAACGCCAAAAGCATCGCGCATGGAGCCCGCGACGACCTGCAGCTTGGCCTGATCCTGCGTGGAGAATGCCACCAGCATCACGAAGAAGCTGACAAGCAGCCCCATCAGATCGGCAAAGGTGACAAACCAGCCGTGTCCTCCGCCGTGACCTGCTTCTTTGCGTCTCGCCATGAGCTGCCTTCAATTCTACCGCTCTAGGCGGGAACGGCCTCCGCCGCTTCGTCGATATCGTCTTCGCTGTGGCGATGCTTCTCAGGCAGGTAAGCAAGCAGCATCTCGCGCACCAGTGTCGGGCTCTTTCCTTCCCTGATCATCAGGATGCCATCGATGATCAGAGTTCGATTGATTTCCTCATCCACCAACTTGAGATGAAGCTTGTCTGCGATCGGCAGACAAAGCAGGTTGGCAACGGCGGCGCCGTAAAAGGTCGCCAGCAAGGCGACAGCCATGAACGGGCCTAGCTTAGACGGATCGGTCATGTTGGCGAACATCTGCACCATTCCGATCAAGGTACCGATCATGCCGAAAGCCGGCGCGCAATCTCCTACTGCGCGGTAAATCTTTTGTCCTTCGTCCAGATGCGTCAGAAAATTGTCTCGGTCGCGTTCGAGATTGTCTCGAATGAAATTTCCGTCGTAGCCATCCGCGACGAAACGAACGCCCTTGGCAAGAAACGGATCCTCTATTTCGACCTTCTCGAGACCGATGGGTCCCTGCTTCCGCGCAACCTCCGCCAAGCCAGCCAGTTCGTCGACCAGATCGCGCTGACTCATTCGGCGAAGCGAAAAGGCAAATTTGGCACCAAGCGGCAAGCCGTGGAAGATCGAAGTCAGCGGAAACCGGATGAGCGTGGCGGCGAAGGAGCCGCCAAAAATGACGATTGCCGCATGGACGTCGAGAAACATCCGCAAATCGCCGCCCATGAGAATGAGCGTGGCGAGAACGATCGCCCCCGCCAGCAGGCCTAGACCTGTTGCGATATCCATACTCGCACCCCACCCACGCGCACGACCTGCCGTCTCGCTCGAACGACGCCCAAAGCGACCCTAGACTGGCGCTGTTAAAGGGGGGTAAAGGCTAACCGTTGGTGAAAGAAAAAAGCCCCGCAAACCGCCGCAACTGGTGACCGGCGGCCGAAAAACTGCGAAAATTGCGACAAAATGGCGCCAACTGCCCGAGACGGGCTATCCGGAGCCTTTCAAAAAGCGGAGGAATGCGTCCCATGCGTGAAGTCGGCCATTTCATTGGTGGCAAGGTCGTTAAAGGGACATCCGGTCGTTTCGGCGATGTCTTCGATCCTAATACCGGGGAAGTCCAGGCCCGGGTCGCGCTCGCGAAGCACTCCGAGGTCGAGCACGCCATCGCGAACGCCCAGGCGGCTCAGCCCGGCTGGGCCGCGACCAATCCACAACGTCGCGCCCGCGTTATGTTCAAGTTTCTCGAGCTGGTCCAAAAGGAATTCGACAGCCTGGCGAAATTGCTTTCGTCGGAACATGGAAAGACGGTTCCGGACGCGCGCGGCGATATCCAGCGCGGCATTGAAGTCGTGGAATTCGCGTGCGGCGTTCCGCATTTATTGAAAGGCGAATTCACCGAAGGCGCGGGACCCGGAATCGATTTGTACTCGCTCCGGCAGCCGCTAGGGGTTGTCGCCGGCATCACGCCTTTCAATTTTCCGGCAATGATCCCGATGTGGAAATTCGCGCCGGCGATCGCGTGCGGCAATGCTTTCATCCTTAAGCCATCCGAACGCGACCCGTCGGTTCCAATAAGGTTGGCCGAATTGATGATCGATGCAGGGCTTCCTGCCGGAATACTCAACGTGGTCAACGGTGACAAGGAAGCAGTGGATACGCTGCTGACCGATCCACGCGTAATGGCGATCGGCTTCGTCGGCTCGTCGGCGATCGCTGAGTACATCTATTCGACCGGGTGCGCCAACGGCAAACGGGTTCAGTGCTTTGGCGGCGCGAAGAACCATATGATTGTCATGCCTGATGCCGATATCAACCAGGCTGTCGATGCTCTGGTCGGCGCAGGGTATGGCTCCGGCGGCGAGCGCTGCATGGCGGTCTCGGTCGCGGTCCCCGTCGGTAAAAAAACTGCCGACATTCTTGTCGAGAAACTGATTCCGCGCGTCGAAAGCCTGAAGATTGGTCCGTCGAACGACCCGCAAGCGGATTATGGACCGCTGGTCACAAAGGCGCATTTGAACAAGGTGAAGGACTATGTCGACTTGGGCGTTAAGGAAGGCGCCAAGCTTGTCGTCGATGGTCGCGGCTTTAAATTGCAAGGGTACGAAAACGGAAACTTCATGGGTGGTTGCCTGTTCGACGAGGTCAAGCCGGACATGCGCATCTACAAAGAGGAAATCTTCGGGCCTGTCCTATCTGTGGTCCGGGCTAAGGACTACGAAGAAGCCGTGCGTCTTCCCTCCGAACACGAATATGGAAACGGAGTCGCGATCTTCACGCGCGACGGCGACGCTGCCCGCGATTTCGTCAACCGCGTGCAGGTAGGGATGGTAGGCGTAAACTTCGCTATTCCGGTCCCTCTCGCCTACCACACGTTTGGTGGCTGGAAGCGGTCCGGTTTCGGCGATCTCAACCAGCATGGACCGGATTCGATCCGTTTTTATACAAAGACGAAAACCGTAACCTCGCGCTGGCCCACCGGCACAAAGGAAGGCGCCGAGTTTGTAATCCCAACAATGAAATAGTTCTAATCGGGGACTCCTGAGGGCCACGAGCGGCCGTTTGTCGGGGATAGTCCGCCGTATCGGAGCCGTCATGTCCGAATATCAGCTTTATTGTTTCGCCCAATCCGGCAATGCGTATCGTGCCGCGCTGATGCTCAATCTGATTGGCGCAGATTGGAAAGCAGTCTGGGTCGACTTTTTCGGCGCAATGGTTCAACGCACGCCGAAATTTCGTGCTGAAATCAATGAAATGGGAGAATTTCCAGTCCTTGTCCATGGTGCAAGGAAGCTCACTCAGTCCGGCGTGATTCTGACCTACCTCGCCAGACGCAGTGGAAAATTCAAGCCAGAGGGCGAGGACGAAGAACTTGAGGCGCTGCGTTGGATGATCTTCGATAATCAGAAGGTGAATGGCTTCCTCGGCCCGTTTCGCTTTCTGAAGAATTTCGCCAAACCTCCGGGTGACCCAGCCGTCCTGGCGTTTCTCAAGGGACGCATCGACGGCAATTTGGCGATCGTCAACAAGCGGCTCACGGGCCGGCAATTTCTGATCAGTGACAAGCCGACGATCGCCGACGTGTCGATGACTGGCTATCTTTATTACCCTTCCGAAGAGTTCGGCTTTGATATCGCCAAGGATCATCCGGCGATCGGCAGTTGGCTCGAACGCATGAAGGCGCTTCCGGGATGGAAGCACCCGTACGATTTGATGCCTGGTTACCCGCTTGAAACGAAGTGATCAGTTGAGGCGCGCTGGCCGCTCTTTATCTGTTTGTTGGTCTGTCTGGCCGGATGCAAATGTCTCATCGCCCGGAGTCGGCGCGGCTGCCGTGACCGCGGCCGCAGCGGCGGCAGCGTCTTTACGTTGATGCTCGCGATAGGAAAGCCAGCCGAGCGGCAGGCACGCGAGATAGGCGAGCGTGCCGATACCCACCAACA
>DAISKM010000366.1:2616-4341 GCA_036820945.1 Pseudolabrys sp. | reverse complement strand
CCCTCTGCGAATGGCTATTCGCGCGTAACGCCGTAATCGGCTAGTGTGCGGGCGACCTGACACGGACCGCCGGACAAGCGCCAATGGACACCGATGCCCTCCGCCGTCTGCATTATGCCGGCGCAATCGCGTGTGGAATCTTCGCAGCTCTGGTCGTCCATATCTTGTTGACGGTGTTCGGAATCGGTCTTGATGCCGCGCTCCGCGACCCCGGCACCGCGAGCAGGCAACAATTCGTTTCGGCAGTCGCCTGGTGGGCTATCGCTGGGGCCGGATTCTTCGGAGGGTGGGCCGCCGCGGCCTACCTGATTGCGGCCGCCCGGGAACACCATGTGATTTATCGGCTGGCGCAGAAGGTGCTGATAGGTCTGGTCTTCGTGGCTGCCACGGTTGGCGGTATCATGAGCAAGACCGGAAATCTTGGCGGCACTATCGATGTCATTGCAGGCTTTACGGCGGTTGCGCTTGGCTTGATGTGCGCCTTTTGCGGCGCAAGGCTGGCTTATCTCAACGCCGAACAGGTTTAGCCGAACGGCTATTCCCAGATGAGGACGTTGAGAAGAGAAGCATCGGCCTGACGCAGTGACGTGTAGCCCACGCCGGCCAGTCCGCGGAACAAGCCCAAATTGAAATTGCGCCTGCCGCTATTCCACCGGAAGTCTCCGCTTGATGCAGCGGCTTGCAGCACTGCCATCAGCCGGCGCGATGCGGTCTCGCGCAGATCGCTGCGCCCAAGAACATTGCCGGCTTCGCAGAAAAATTCGACGCTGCCGAGAGTGCCGCAGCACAGCGTGTCCACGCCACCCGGCCATCCCTTCCTCGCGCCCTCAACCGCATTTTCAATATCGCCGGTCAGCCCTTGGGAATCTCTTGCACCCATTTTTGCCATGGCGATCCGCGCAAGACCGATCCCGGTCGCTCCGTGACACCACTGACATGGCCACGTCGGGGCCCCTTCTGCGCGGAGATCGGGCCAGTTCTTTCGACCGGCATCGTAACTCGAATTTTCAAATGCAATGCATTCTGAGGCGGCCTGGGCGAAATCCTCGCGTCCGCTGGCCGAGGCCAACGAAGCAAGCGCATAGGCAAAGCCAGCGGCGCCGTGCGACATGCCGTTCAGCGCCTGTTTGCCCGAGCCTTGCCCGACCCAGCTGCGGCGGCCTTCCGGCCCAAGCCTGGCTTGCGCAAGCAGATGCTCTCCACACCTGATGGCGCGATTGAGAACTTCGGCAGAGCGGCTGTCGCGATAAAGACGAAGCAGTCCAAGTATGCCGCCGGCACTGCCGCCGATCACATCCAGCTGCCTGTCCGCCGCGATCAGTTCGTCGGTGAACAATCCAGCCGCGACAAAAGCGTCCGCAAGCAGATCATCGCTTTCAAGAAGTTTCGACGTTACGGCGAGGCCGTAAACAATCGAACCGAGACCGGTGGCCCCGCCAACGCCGAGAGAGCGCGCCATTCGTGCGGCGTTGCGACTTTTCAGATTTTTTCGCAGATGGGAAAGCCCGGCCAGCGCAAGCTCTGCCGAGGAACGGCGGCCGGTGACGCGCGCGTGCCCGGCGAGAAACAGCGCGATGCCCGACACACCGTTGTAGAGATCGGGTCCGAGGCAAACGAGTTGAAAAACGTCGGCATCGCCAAGGCAGTCGAGTCCGATCCACGCGGCTCCCGGACCGCGCCGAATGGCATAGCGGGACAGCTCTTCGGCGATATCGTCGGCTTCCG
>DAISKM010000366.1:0-2516 GCA_036820945.1 Pseudolabrys sp. | reverse complement strand
AATTTCGTTTCCGTCGCTTGGCGAAACAAAGTGCGGCACATTGAGCGCGATAAGCGCCGAGCGCTCGGCTCGCTGCAGAGGCCAAAAGTGGTCGTTGTCTTTGTCCCACTCCGCCAGCCGAGCCATAAAGTCTGCTTGCGCCGACCACATCACGCCGTCGTCCATCGTGCGGCAATTGCGCAGCCGCTGCAGCAGCATGGAATAGAATCGCGTCGCGCGAATAACCTTGCGGACCTGAAGGCCGGCAAAATCGTCATATAGCTCCTGCCACTTTCCGGCCCTGCCCTGTGCCGCCAGGAATCCGGCGTAGCCGGCAAAGCCCGCGACGAAATCATCGACGTGGTCCGCAAACTTCGCATATTGGCCGTTAGCACGCGGCAGGTTCGGATTGGCGCCGCCGGTTTCCTTCGATTTTCTCGGCCGCATGGCATCGGAATTTATGTTGTCCCACTGGATCTTTATTTTTGAATTCCAGTCCGCCGTCATTCCGCCCATGGCAAAGACGCTGTTGTCGGGGGACCGTCCGTAGGCGGGGAGCAAGCCGACCATCATGACCGAGTTGGCGAGCTTCTCTGTCGCGAGATCAAAGGCCTCCGCCTCCGGATCTGACGTGTCGTGTTTTTCCGATGACTGGAGGATCGTTTCGAGATCGATCGGCACCGGATGGTCGCCGGCAGCGATCATGTTTTCCTGGTGCATGTCATTCGCAACAAAGCAATGGAACAGCGCAAGCCACGCTCCCGCACGCCGAAAGAACCGTTTGCTTCCTGCCGTGCCGGTGTATTCGGTGTGGTCGATAAACTCAGTCCAACCATAGCCGTTCGGCGCAATCGCACGCACGGCTCGGAGCTCAACCGGTGCGCCAGCCCCGTTCAGCCGCTGCACAAGGTTGTGCCAGGCGATGTCGAGCCGGAGATCCTTCGGCTTGTAAACAACCCGCAGGCCATCATCGAAGCTGATGATCCGGACCGAGCGCCCGCCGTTGTGTGGATCGGAAACATCCCCCTCGATCGAGGCAACATGGCTATCGGTATTCGAACGCAAAATATCTCGTCGAATAGCCGGCAGATCAGCATCAAGGCGGTGAACAAATTCGCGTGACGTCTCGATCCATTGCCGGACAATGACCGCCATCAGCCGCAAAAGCACGGGCTTTGCTTCAAACAGGTTCCGAAATCCGCCCGCGCTCATTTCGACCGCGAACCGGTCGTAAAGCGTCGCTCCATTGGCGGGGGCCGATTTCGCCGCATCGGCTGTTTCGGCCGCATTGCGAGCCTTGACGAATTGCTCGTAGATCGCCGGGGCCGACAGATCGGACAATTCCCTCAACAAGAAACGGGCAAGGCAGGCGTGAGCGGATCCGGTCAGATTATCGATTGCCCGCCGATCCACGCCCGACCACAAGAGATCGGTAGCCCGGTGCACCACCGGCATGAGCAGATCTTCGAACGCATAAGGACCGGCACCGGCCGGCGACCGGTCAGCCTCGTCGGTTCTTCGTGTGCTCTGCAGCGCCGCCTCGACCCAGATGGCGTCAGCGAGCCACGGCGGCGCCGGAACAGAGGCTTTGCGGCGAACCGTGGCAAATCTTTTCAGAACTGCGTCAATCGTCCATCCGTCCCGGCCAAGTCGCTGGTTAAATAGCGACCAATCGCCGCTGGCACACGACTGACACCAGGCAGCGAGGCGGCGGGCCGCCAAATCCGCATCGCTTTTTTGGCCCGGCAGGATCTCAAAATCGTCCGAGACGAGTTCGTCGATGGTCGCTGCCCGAAGGGTCAACCGCTCATGGAAAACATCCATCGATCGCTCTGGCTCCTGTGGGGCGATTATACTCAAACTCGTGTCCTCTCATTCGCTCATTACAGACCAGCTCGACGCTGCCTGGCGTGCAGCCAAAAACAGGCGATCATCGGGCCGCTTCGGCCTCTTGCATGCTTGATAAGGGGACGCGAGAGCTCGTGGGAACGAACCGCGTTTTTATGATCTGATTTGGTTAAGAGGCGGCTGGATTTCCCACAGAATCCGGCAGCCATGTCCCATAAGTGCCTGCGGACATGGGCTTATTCCAATTGACTTTGCAGGAAGTGCATCGGATCATGGCGCATGGCGCTGGGAAGGGGCCTTTTTACCGGATATCTCTGATTGCCGGCGCCGCTGGCGAACGAAAGGATAATGCCATGAAGACCACGATGGGACTTGAAAAGTTTGAAGAAGAGATCCTCGCCTTCGAAGTCTCTGACGAGGCGCTGGAAATCGCTGCCGGCGCGTCAAAGGAGAAGGCAAACTTCACCCTTGGCGCTTGCAGCGGCTTGTCCGTCTGCCCGGGCTGAGCGGTCGGACCGGTCCGAGCCTCCTACATACATTATCTTTTCTGCTGGACCGACGAACTTTGGCGAGGCGCCGGAAGTTTTTCGGCGCCTCGTTGCGTCTGAGGTCTCTCGATCAGCCACAAGTCCGCGGCGCTCGGGGCTAGTTCAATTTGTCGCGACGAATGCCTCTGCACTGTCGTCCCA
>DAISKM010000365.1:0-4345 GCA_036820945.1 Pseudolabrys sp. | reverse complement strand
GAGCGCCGAGTCCCGCGGTGGTTTTGGCAGAGGCGGCGGCTTTCATGGCGGCGGGTTCCGAGGTGGAGGCGGCGCATTTGTTGGTGGGTTAAGTGGCGGAGGCGGCGCTTTTCGCAGTGGATTTGTCGGCGCCCGTGGTTTTCAGAGTGGATTTCGAGGCAGGGGCATGCGCGTTGGACATGCTGCCGGCATTTCCCGCAGTGGATTCAACAGGACTGCTGGCTTTTCCCGCCGCGAATTTAGCAGGAGCGCAATGTCGGGATCGCGATCTTTCACGTCGCGGGGATTTGCGACCCGGAGCTCCATCGGGTCGGCAGCAAGCCGTGCGGTCAAGGGCCGACAGTTGGCTTCGAGCGCCCTTGCAGGCCGAAGCAATGTCACTGGCGCTTTGACAAGTCGCAATGGCAATCTGATGAACGGATCGGTCAAAGGGGTCGGACGAGCCGCCTTTTTACGTAACAATGCATTCGCCGCAGCGAGCGGGAGAACGGCCTTAGCGAGCGCAAGCTTTCGTGGTGCATTCGCTGGCCACAACTGGTGGCGCGGAGCGAACTGGTGGCACGGCAATAGCGGATGGTGGTGGCGGCACCACCATCCAATCATCGCGATCGGATGGTTCGGCGGGCTGTTCTGGCCGTTCGCCTATTGGGATTTCGTCGACTACACCTTCTGGCCTTATTCGTATGACGTGTTCTGGCCGTACGCATACGACGATCTCTACGTAGGTGTATTCGGGCCATACGCCTACGAAGGGCCGGCCTATACAAATCGGGTCCCAAGCAGCCGACACGCGCGTAGAAACGGACACCGGTCTCCGACAGTCCCGGTTGTTTGCAGCGCGAAGACATCGGCGCTGACCGATTGGCCCATTCAGCAGATTACAGAGTTGGTGCAGCCTGACCAGGCTCAACAAGCAGCGCTGAACGATCTGAAGGATGCCACTGCAAAAGCGGTGGACGCGCTGCAGTCGGCGTGCCCAGACGACTTGCCCAGTACCCCGACAGGACGGCTCGCCGCGATGGATAAGCGCATCGCGACGATGTTGCTCGCGCTCAGCATTGTGGAACTACCCATGAAGCGCTTCTATGACTCCTTAAGCGATGAACAGAAAGCGCGTTTCAATACCATCAACACGGGCGCTCAAGCTTCGAATTCTCGCAGTAGCAACCGGCTTGCCGATCTCTCGCAACAATGCGGAGAGGAAATGATGAAAACAACGATCGTGCCGACCGAGCGGATCGCGCGAGCCGTCAATCCAACCGAGCCTCAGCGCAACGCGCTCAATGAGCTGAACGAAGCCGCCAATAAAGCAGCTGAATTCCTCAAGGCAAATTGCTCCACGGCAGAGCCGCTGACGCCAACCAGCCGCGTGGTGGCGATGGGACAACGGCTCCAAACCATGTCGAAAGCCATCAGAATCGTTGAGCCGGCGCTACAGAATTTCTACGGATTGCTGACCGACGAGCAAAAAGCACGCTTCAATCAACTCGGTTCGACGGGGAGTTAAGTTTGTCCACATGCGCTGCCAAATGAGCGCAGCCAGTGTGGATCTATTGCTGCGGCTTAGCCTTGCAGCGACAGGCTGGTAGCTGAGCTCCGCTTTTTGAAATGGCGGACCAGCCGCCAACTGTGACGTCTGCTTTCCCTCCAAACCCGACATCGCAGCTATAAGCGGTATGTCCGCTATGGGCCAATAGCCGGACATTCGCTTATTTCAATCATTATTGAAATAATCCTTGACGCGAGCATGACATTTCAATAATCGTTGAAGTATGAAAAACACCGATGCTGTTTCGGCTTTGGCCGCCCTTGCACAAGAAAATCGTTTGGATGTGTTTCGTCTATTGGTGCAGGCGGGACCAGAAGGAATGCCCGCCGGTGGGGTTGCCGCAGCCCTGAAGCTTGCGCCGAACACGCTCACATTTCATTTCGACCGCCTCCGGGACGCTGGTCTCATCACGGTGCGGCGAGAAGGCCGATCTATGATCTACGCGGCGCGGTTCGAGATCATGAACGAGCTTCTCAGCTTCCTCACTGAGAATTGCTGCCAAGGCGTGACGGAAGCTTGCGCCCCACCCGTTTGCAAACCAGCTCGTAACAAACGCTCAAAGGTTGCCATATCATGAAACGCATGCACGTTCATGTCTCTGTAAACAATATCGACAACGCCATTGGCTTCTACTCAGCGCTTTTTGCGGCCAAGCCCTCGGTCATCAAAGAGGACTACGCCAAATGGATGCTTGATGATCCACGCGTGAATTTCGCCATTTCGTCGCGCGGAAACAATGCCGGCCTAGATCATCTTGGCATCGAAGTCGAAAGCGAGAGTGAACTACGAGATGTCTACTCTCGCCTTCGCGAGGCCGGACAAAACGTGGTCGAGCAAGGCAAGACGACCTGCTGCTATGCCAAATCGGACAAGTCGTGGGTCGATGATCCGGCTGGCATCTCGTGGGAAGCTTTCTTTACGACAGGCGAAAGCACGAACTACGGTTTTAGCTTCGACAAAGACGTGCGCATTGCTCATGCAACGGCGTGCTGCGAGGCTCAATCATGAGCGACAAACCTTTCATTGTCCTATTTCTCTGTACAGGAAACTCAGCACGGTCGATCATGGCCGAAGCCATCCTGAACAAGATCGGGCGTGGAAAATTTCGTGCGTTCAGCGCAGGTAGCCAACCCAAGGGACGAGTGAACTCGAACGCAATTCAACTCTTGAAAAGTTTGAATTATGAAACGTCGCATTTCCGCTCCAAATCATGGGCGGAGTTCGCAAAGCCCGATGCGCCGCGCCTCGATTTCGTGTTCACTGTTTGCGACAACGCCGCAGGTGAAACGTGTCCGGTGTGGCCGGGCCAGCCCATCACCGCGCATTGGGGCGTTCCCGATCCTGCCGAGGCTAAAGGAACGGAAGCAGAGATCGGCCTTGCCTTCAAAGATGCCTACCGAATGCTTTCGCGACGAATTGACATTTTCACCGCGCTTCCGATCCGCAGTCTCGACAAGTTAAGCTTGCAGCAAAAACTACACGAAATCGGCCAAGTGACTGACGCGGTCGCCAACGAGCCGACTTGATGCCATCGGCGGCACAACGCGCCGTTTCCGAGGCACTCGGGACGGCATTTTTACTCGCGACCGTGATTGGCTCCGGCATCATGGCGCAGCGCCTTTCGGGTGGAAATGACGCGCTTGCGTTGCTGTGCAATACCCTCCCGACTGGCGCGATACTGGCGGTGCTGATCCTGATTCTCGGACCGGTTTCTGGTGCACATTTAAATCCGGCGGTGAGCCTCGCATTTGCGTTTCGCGGCAGAATTTCTTGGCCGATGGCAGGCATTTATCTGCTCGCTCAGCTAAGCGGCGCTGTTGTCGGTGTGTGGGCTGCGCACCTGATGTTTGAATTACCTGTCTGGCAATTCTCGACCCACGTCCGAACAGGGCCCGGCCAGTGGCTGGCGGAAGCTGTTGCGACGTTCGGCCTTCTGTTGACGATTTTTGGTTGCGTCGCTCGCACACCGCAGGCCGTTGCCTATGCCGTGGGTCTCTACATAACCGCCGCATACTGGTTCACGGCTTCCACATCGTTTGCCAATCCCGCCGTTACCTTGGCTCGAGCACTCTCCGATACTTTTGCAGGCATTGCGCCTAGAGGGGTGGCGGCATTTATCGGCGCGCAAATGGCTGGAATGGGTGCAGCGGCATTGCTTGGTCGCTGGCTGTGGCGGGGCTGACTCCGTTTGGGATGAGCAGACATTTGCACGGAAATAAGTCATGTCCGCTTTGCCCTGCCTTGCCGCGAAGGCGGACGCGTGGACGATGTCATAAGCAGCCCCGACAGCCGAACTTTGGTTTATTGGTTGCGAAAGCAAAGGATCATGAGACAGGATCCCGCATAGAAAACCAGGCTGTTTGCCGGTTTCGTTCCTGAGCATGCAAATAAGATCATCTTGATTGACTAATCGAACTCATGTGCGATGCGTGTAACTAAAGAGCGTGCCCGCGCACAGCAGTATTTGCACGCTCCCGAACTGGTAGCCAATCGATCCCATGCGGGAGTTGCCATGTGGTCTCGCCTGCTCTTTCTTGCCCTACTTCTGCTGCCCGCTCCGGCCCTCGCCGGTGCCAAGGAGAATGTCGCGGCGCTGGCTCCTGCGGGGCAGGTGCTGGTGGCGGACGCCGATGGCCCAGCGGTTGAGGTTATTGGCCAGGTGGCCGTCGTACACTTCGCCCGCCAAAAACGTGTTGCTCGTACCGTCGCTGATCTGGGCCAGGCGGATCGTCTGCTTATAGAGGAACACGCCGGTGTTGTTGTGCTTCATGTCCTGGCTGGAGGTCTCGCTGGGAC
>DAISKM010000364.1:0-4347 GCA_036820945.1 Pseudolabrys sp. | reverse complement strand
TGAGCCGACGTCGGCCATCGATCCGGAGATGGTGAAGGAGGTTCTCGATACGATGGTTGAGCTTGCCCATGATGGCATGACGATGTTGGTGGTAACCCACGAAATGGGTTTTGCCCGGCAAGTGGCAAATCGCATTGTGTTCATGGACGAGGGGCAGATCGTCGAGGTCAATGTCCCACAGGAATTCTTCGCGCATCCGCAGCACGAGCGCACAAAGCTTTTCCTCAGCCAGATTCTGCACTGAGAACGAGTGCTGAAGTCTAGTCCTTGGCGACCGGAAGATCGGGACGCGCGCCCCATTCCGACCACGAGCCGTCATAGATGCGCGGCATCTTCTTGCCGATGGCATCGAGTCCCATCGCGAGGATGACCGCGGTAACGCCGGAGCCGCACGTCGTGATGATCGGCTTGTCGGTATCTACGCCTGCCTTCCTGAACGCGGCGGCAATTTTATCGGGCGAGGCCAGCCGTCCATTCTCCACGATTTCCGTCGAGGGCACGCTGTGGGCGCCCGGCATGTGACCGGAACGCAGGCCGGCCCGCGGCTCCGGCTCGCTGCCGGCAAAGCGACCGGCCGAGCGGGCGTCGACCACCTGGGCAGTCTCGCTGCTGATCGCCATCTGCACGTCGCCCACCATAGCGACGGCGTTCGTGTCCATATTAGCGTTGAACGTCCGTTTAAGCCGCTTTACTTCGCCGGCTTCTGTCGGCCGGCCTTCCGTCTTCCACGCGGGCAAGCCGCCATCGAGGATGAACACATTACGGGCGCCGAAAATACGGAATGTCCACCACACTCGCGGCGCGGAATAAAACCCGCTGCCGTCGTACACTATAATGGTGTCCTTGTCTGAAATGCCGAGCGAGCCGGCTGCTTCGCCGAATTGATCCGGCCCCGGCAACATGTGAGGCAGGTCGGTTGACTTATCGGCGATGGTATTGATGTCGAAAAATACCGCGCCCGGAATATGCGCAGCCACATATTCCGCGTGTGCATCCCGGTTTTGCGTGGGCAGATAATAAGAACCGTCGACAATGGCGACGTTGTTCTTGCCAAGCTGGCCCGCTAGCCATTCGGTTGATTTCAGCCAGCGGCTCGATGTTGATGCACCCATTGCAAACTCCGTATAACGCAAGCTTGGTCGATCTTGCGTCCGAGTGCAACGATTGAGGCTGCCATTAGGTTGCATGCCGCACAGTGGGGATGATGAATGATTACGCGAATTTGGCATGGCTGGACTAGCCCGCAAAACGCCGATGCCTATGAGGCTTTGCTCAAGACCGAGATCTTTCCCGGCATTCTGGCGCGCACTATCGCCGGCTTCCGGCGCATCGAACTCTTGCGCGCGCCGGCCGGCGAAGAGGTCGAGTTCGTGACCGTGATGTGGTTCGACTCGCTCGAGGCCGTGAAGGCTTTTGCCGGCCCGGATTACGAAACGGCAGTAGTCCCTCCGAAAGCGCGCGCAGTGCTCAGCCGTTTCGATGCAAGCTCGCGGCACTACGAAGTGCGCGAGCAGCGTGACGCGCGCTAGGCGAGAGCAAGGCGCACGCGGCGGTTCTGCTTGCCCTTCTTTTCGATCTGTGTGACGCGAACCTCGCCGATTTCTCCCGTCGCGCGCACATGCGTGCCCCCGCACGGTTGCAGGTCAAGACCCGCAATCTCGATCAGTCGCACGCGGCCCGTCCCCATCGGTGGCTTCACCGACATGGTTTTGACAAGGCTCGGGTTGGCCTCTAGCTCGGCATCGGTGATCCAGCGGCTGGTGACCGGCGCATTGGTCGCGATCATCTCGGCAACCTTTGCGGCGATCGCATCCTTGTCGAGGCCGGCTTCCGGAATGTCGAAGTCGAGACGGCTTTCGCTGTCTCCGACCGAACCTCCTGTCACTGCATAGGGCAGCACCGCGGAAAGCAGGTGCAGCGCGGTGTGCATGCGCATGCGCGCGTAGCGCTTGTCCCAGTCGATGGCGGCAGTGACGCGATCGCCAACCTTGAGCCCCTGTGCATTGGCCGCCGGCACATGGGCAATCTCGCTCTTCGCGGTGTCGGTATAGATGGCGGTCTCGATCGCTACGCGCGCGCCATTTTCCGACGTCAGCTCGCCGCCGTCACCGGGCTGTCCGCCGGAGGTCGCATAAAAGACTGTGCGGTCAAGCACGATGCCGCCCTGTTCGGTCACTGCGACGACGCGGGCTTCGCAGCTTTTGAGATATGAGTCCTCGCGAAACAGGCAGTCCGTCGGCATCGTCAGGTCTTTTCGAACGGCGGTTTGATGTCAGATTTGCGTTCAAGCCATTCCGGCAAAGGCAGCTTCTTTGAACGCAGAAAGTCTGGATTGAAGAGCTTCGACTGATAGCGCGTCCCGTAGTCGGCAAGAATCGTAACGACCGTCTTGCCCGGACCAAGATCCTTCGCCAGCCGGATGGCGCCGGCGACATTAATGCCTGAAGAGCCGCCGAGGCAGAGCCCCTCATGTTCGAGCAGATCGAAAATGACGGGCAGCGCTTCCTCATCGGGAATGAGATAGGCCTTGTCGACTTTTAATCCATCGATGATCGGCGTCACGCGCCCGAGCCCGATGCCTTCGGTTATCGAGCCGCCTTCGGTCGCTTTTGCCTGTCCATCCTTGAACAGATGGTACATCGCGGCGCCGCGCGGATCGGCGATGCCGATGACGACGTCCTTATTTTTTTCGCGCAGAAAGGCCGAGACTCCGGCTACGGTGCCGCCGGTGCCGATCGAGCAGATAAAGCCGTCGATGCGGCCGTTGCAATCTTCCCAGATCTCCGGACCCGTGGAAACGTAATGGGCCTTGCGGTTGTCCAGGTTGTTCCATTGATCGGCGAAGATCACGCCGTTCTTCTCTGTCGTCTTCAGTTGCTCGGCAAGCCGCCGACCAACATGCTGGTAGTTGTTCGGGTTCGAATAGGGAACCGCAGGGACCTCGACCAGCTCTGCACCGCACAGGCGGAGCATGTCTTTCTTTTCCTGGCTCTGCGTCTGCGGGATAACAATGAGCGTGCGGTAGCCTCGCGCATTGGCGACAAGAGCAAGACCGATGCCGGTGTTGCCGGCGGTCGCTTCCACCACCAGCCCCCCGGGGCGAAGTTCGCCGCGCTTCTCTGCCTCAAGGATCATTTGCCGGCCTGGCCGGTCCTTGACCGAGCCGCCCGGATTCATAAATTCGGCCTTGCCAAAAATCGTGCATCCCGTTTGTTCGGAAGCGCGCTTGAGCTTGATCAGGGGCGTATGGCCGATGGCGTCGATAGTGTCTTTACGGACTTGCATGCCCGGTTCCGGGACTGGTGAGAGTATTCGAACCTAGTGGAGCCTCGATAGCCCCACAAGACCGACTAAGACGACGCTTCAGGACAATTGCATTGGCTTTGGCAACGTCTTCGCAACCATAGCGGTGCAATAGCGGTGTCGGAATAAGCGCATTCATCAGTTCTTTTCCTGCCACAGGCTATGTGGCAACGGGGGACTAATTCGCAAAACCGGCCCCGGAAGACTGGTGATCAAGCCATGACGCTCGACGTCCACACCCTGTTTCTGGTGACGATTTATGTCGAGGCCATTCTGGGCTTGCTGGTGCTTTTCGTGTGGGCGCAGAACATGGCGTTGCGCGCCGTCTGCTGGTGGGGCTTCGCCCATATGGTGAGGCTTGTCTCGATCGGCCTGTTCTCAATGTATGGGGCAGTGCCCGATCTGGTCAGCATCGATCTCGCCAATGCATTGCTGTTCACCGCCTTCGCCGTGACCTGGACGGGCGCTCGCGTCTTCGACGGGCGTCCGGTCGAGCCGGTCTATCTGGTGACCGGCGCCGTGATCTGGCTCCTGATCTGCCGCCTTCCGATATTGGCAGAAGACGTCAACCTCCGCGCACTCATCGCCTCCGGGATCATCACCGGCTATACGTGGCTGACGGCCTACGAGTTCTGGCGCGGCCGCGACGAACCGCTCGTATCGCGCTGGCCGGCCATTTTCCTGTTTTTCGCGCATGGCGCGCTGTTCCTGTTGCGCACTCCGATGGTGGCGCTGCTGCCAAGCCTGGCCAGCGACAGCGTGTTCGGCAGCGTGTGGATGACCGTGCTGAGCTTCGAAGCCCTGCTCCTCACCATCGCGGACGCCTTCATCCTGCTTGCGATGGCGAAGGAGCGCACCGAATTGCGTCACCGCACCGCTGCGATGGTCGACCCGCTCACCGGGGTCGCCAACCGCCGCTCGTTTCTGCAGGATGCGGCACTGATCGCCAAACGTCATATCGGCAATCCGCGGCCGACCGCGGTGCTGCTGATCGACCTTGATCATTTCAAGTCAATTAATGATCGTTTTGGCCACGCGGTCGGC
>DAISKM010000363.1:1124-4348 GCA_036820945.1 Pseudolabrys sp. | reverse complement strand
GATGAACAAGGATATTACCGGATTTCCCAAGCAACTCGCTTCGGTCGCCGCCGAGACCGAAACCGTCCTCAAGCAACTTCTCGACGACCCGCCACTCGACGGAGAAATTTCCCGGCCGAGGCGGCTTGCCGCGGCGATGCGCCATGCGGCGCTGGACGGCGGCAAGCGCTTGCGGCCATTTTTGCTCGTTGAAACGGCGTCGATATTCGATGCTCCCCGTGGTGGCGCGCTGATGGCGGGAGCCGCGCTTGAACTCGTGCATTGCTATTCGCTCGTGCACGATGATCTGCCGGCAATGGATGACGATGATTTGCGTCGCGGCCGCCCGACCGTCCACAGGGCATTCGATGAGGCGACAGCGATTCTTGTAGGCGACGCGCTTCTCACGCTCGCCTTCGACGTCATGGCCCGGTCTCAGGTGCACGGCGATCCGGCTGTGCGGATTGCGCTCGTCTTCGAACTTGCCCGCGCTTCGGGCCTCGGCGGCATGGCCGGCGGCCAAATGCTCGATCTTGCCGCGGAAGGCCGCTTCGAGCCGAAGCGCACGCTGAGCGAAAACGAGATCGCGACGCTGCAGGCGATGAAAACCGGCGCATTGATCCGGTTCGCCTGCCGGGCCGGCGCAATTCTTGGCCAAGCTGACGCTTCCGCGCTAGCCGGCATCGATCGCTATGGCAATGCCGTCGGGCAGGCCTTTCAGATCGCAGATGACCTGCTCGATGTCGAGGGTGACACCAAGACTTTGGGAAAAGCCGCCGGCAAGGATGCCGCCGCCGGCAAGGCAACGCTTGTGGCAGCCCTTGGTGTTGACGGAGCGCGGGCTCGCCTCAAAGAGTTGGTGACCGCGGCCGACGACGCGGTGGCACCATTCGGCGCAAAAGCTGATACTTTGCGCGCCGCCGCGCGCTTCGTCGCCGAGCGGAGAACTTGAGCGAGCGCAAGGATTGCGAATGGCAAAGGTCAAACGCCCGCCGCTATCCCCACTGTCGCTTCCGGCGCGAATTATCAAACTACATGCCAAGCTGGCAGTCGCGATCCTGATCGGCATCGCTGTGGCTTTTGCAGTGACGCCGCTCGTGTCGCGATGGGGAACAAGCATTCTGGCGGGGTGGGACGCGGGCGTCGCTGTCTATCTGGTTTCGACGATTTGCATGATGTGGCGCGCCGACGTCGAGCGCATCCGGCGCCGCGCGTCGGAGCAGGATGAAGGCGCTGCGTTTATCCTCGCGCTTTCGATCGTTGCCACATTCGCCAGCCTTGTAGCCGTTGTCATTGCCCTTGGCGGCGCCAAACAAGGAACTCACGCCAGCGTGGCGGTGAATGTGGTGCTGGCTTTCTGCACTATCCTGCTGTCATGGGCCTTCGTGAACACGATGTTTTCATTCCATTACGCTCACGAATATTACGGCGAAGGAGGCGACGGTAAGATCGGCGGGTTGCATTTTCCGGGCGACCACGCACCTGACTATCGGGATTTCCTTTACTTTTCCCTGGTTATCGGCATGACCTCACAGGTCTCTGATGTCTCGATCACGAGTAAGGTCATTCGCCGCATCGCTTCGATGCATGGCGTCTTGTCATTCTTCTTCAATCTCGTTGTCCTTGCGCTCACCGTGAACATGTTGGCCAACCTCATATGACGGAGACTATCCAGACGCTGCTGTTGATGCTGGGGCTGCTGGCGGCCGTTGCGGTCGCCGCAAAGAGATTGAACGTCGCGCCTTCAATCCTGCTGGTGATCGCCGGAATTGGCATCGCCTTCGTTCCAGGTCTGCCAAGAATCGAGCTGGCGCCTGAAGTCGTGTTGCTGGTGATATTGCCGCCGCTGATCTATTCCGCCGGCGTCGCCATGAGCTGGCGGGATTTCTGCTTCAATCTACGCCCGATCACGCTGCTTGCCTTCGGTTGCGTGGTGTTCACTACCTGCGCGATCGCGGCGGCTGCGCATTACGTGCTTAAATTCGATTGGGCGATCGCTTTCCTGCTCGGCGCCATTATTGCGCCGCCTGACGTGGTTGCACCGCTGGCGGTCGCGCGGCGGCTCGGGCTGCCGCGGCGGCTCCTCGTGGTCCTCGAAGGAGAAGGGCTCGCCAACGACGCGACTGCCTTGATCCTGTACCGTTTTGCGGTGGCCGCGGCGGTGACCGGCACGTTCTCGCTTCAGAAAGCCGCCGGCACCTTCGCGCTCATCGTCGCCGGCGAAATCCTATATGGCATCGCGATCGGCTGGTTGAGCTTGCGTTTGCGGCAATGGGCGCGCGACCCGCGTGTAGAGATAACGTTGTCGCTGATGACCCCGTACATTGCCTTCTGGGCGCCCCAGCATCTCGGCGGCTCGGGCGTGCTGGCCACAGTCGCGTGTGGTCTTTACGTAAGCTGGATCGGGCCGCGGGTGATTTCTTCGGCGACG
The DNA here is from genome assembly GCA_036820945.1 of Pseudolabrys sp. Classification (GTDB taxonomy): domain Bacteria; phylum Pseudomonadota; class Alphaproteobacteria; order Rhizobiales; family Xanthobacteraceae; genus Pseudolabrys. The sequence continues at coordinate 1,938 of DAISKM010000363.1, read as the reverse complement.
CGACTGCAAGGCATCTTCTTCTGGGATTTGCTGGTCTACCTCATCGAGGGTCTCGTATTTCTTGTGACCGGCTTGCAGGTTCGCGCGCTGTTGGCAGAGGCGCAATTCGTACCAATACGTGAACTGGTGATTGCTACCCTTTTGACGACGCTGATCGCGATCGCAGCCCGTTTCATCTGGGTGTTCCCGGCGACTTATATTCCGCGCTGGGTTAGCCCATCACTGGCCAAGCGCGATCCGTCGCCGCCATGGCAGCAGCCGTTCATACTCGCTTTCACTGGCGTCCGCGGCGTCGTCTCGCTTGCCGCCGCGCTCGCAATTCCCTACGCGCTCAATAACGGTCAGCCATTTCCCCATCGTGGGCTCATTCTTTTCGTAACCTTCGGCGTGATTGTCATCACGCTTGTTGGCCTGGGTTCGATGCTGCCGCTGGTGGTGCGGTGGCTCGGCGTGACCCACATCGGTCGGCAAGAGCAAGCGGATGAAATCAAGGCTGAGCTGAATGCCCGCGTTTCCGCTCTGGACGAGATAGAGAAGCGCCTGGAGACTCTCATTGAACAACGGGAACTGTCGGACGAGGTCATCACTCTCCTGCGCACACGTAACCAGAGCCGAAGGCAAATCCTGCCGAGTGACCTGGAAGATGGCCTCGGAAATACGCGCCAGGGCGCCGCGTTGAAGAAAGAGCTGATCGATGCCGAGCGCGACTTTATTTTTCAGCTGCTGCGCGACGGCAAGATCACCGACGAAGCTCGCCGCCGCATCGAATATGAACTGGACCTGGAAGAAGCGAGCGTCGCCAACCGCGGCAAGG
>DAISKM010000363.1:0-1114 GCA_036820945.1 Pseudolabrys sp. | reverse complement strand
CATCCAGCGGCTGGGTCCCGCTTCCGCGGGGACGAACGGTTTTTTCCGGTTTTCGAATTTACGGCACGCGCAAGATTTTCTCGGTCAGAACGGACGCTCGCCTTTCACCGTCACGCGAGTGCCCGAGCGCGTGTGCGGCCAGTAGTCCCACATCGCGCGGTGCTGCGAACAACGATTGTCCCAGAAAGCAACCGCACTTTCGGTCCATCGGAAACGGCACTGGAACAGCGGATTTTCCGCGTGCTGATAGAGATAGGCCAGCACGGCATCGCTTTCATCGCGCGGAATGCCAACAATGTGGCTCGTGAAACCGCGGTTCACGTAAAGCGCTTTTTTTCCGGTTACCGGGTGCGTCCTGATAACCGGATGTTCGGCGCGCGGATAAGTTGGCTTGTCCGCAACGCCGGCACTCGCATAAAGACCGCGATACACGGGTTCACCGTCGTGGATTGCGGTCAAGCCGTGGAGATAGGTTTTCATCCGATCAGACAAGGCGTCATAGGCCGCATACATGCTGGCGAACAAGGTATCGCCGCCGTGGGGCGGGCATTGCTTGATGTAGAGAATGCTTCCCATCGGCGGCTCGAGATCGCATGACACATCACTGTGCCAGCCCTCGCCGTTTGCTCTGGGGCTGTTCTTGTCGGCGTAGATTTTCATCAGCGCCGGTTCGCCTGGCTCGTGCGGCGCGGCGGGATGAACGTGCAGCTCGCCGAACAGTCGTCCAAAGGCAAGATGCTGCTGCGGCGTAATTTGCTGTTCGCGGAAAAAGATGACGATGTTCTCGGCCAACGCGCGATGGATCTCATCCACCATCCGGTTCGACAATGGCTTTGCCAGGTCGACGCCATCGATCTCCGCCCCGATGATCGGCGTGAGCTTGTCGACGCGGATCGTCTCATAAGGCTTGGACTCATCCGTTAGGTGCCGATAGCGCGGGCCGTCCTTGCCGCTTAACGAGCTCATGGGGCACCTTCGGATTTATCGGGGATGGTAGCGCTGGCAGCGCAGCGCGCAACCCGTTCGCCTACTCCGCCGCGGCACGCCCCGTCTGGCCAAATCGCCGCTCGATATAGTCGATGACCATCTGCTTGAAGTCGGCGGCGAGGGTGGG
>DAISKM010000362.1:0-4349 GCA_036820945.1 Pseudolabrys sp. | reverse complement strand
CTTGAAGGTCTATACGAGCTTCGGACCGGCAGTCGCGGCGGCCTCGATTGCCCAAGTGCACCGCGCCGAGATTGAAATTGGCGGTTCGCGCAAGCCGGTAGCCGTGAAAGTCCTGCGGCCGGGAATCGAGCATCGCTTCAGATCAGATCTTGATTCTTTTTTCTTTGCGGCACGCCTGGCGGAAGCGCTTGCGGCGGAAGGGCGGCGGCTGCGCCCGGTCGAGGTCGTGGCCACGCTTGCCCGTTCTGTGGCGATCGAAATGGACTTTCGGCTTGAGGCCGCAGCGGCTTCCGAGATGGCCGAGAACACGCGTGAGGATACCGATTTTCGCGTTCCACAGGTCGACTGGGACCGCACGGCGCGCGAAGTGCTCACTCTGGAATGGATCGACGGCATCCGACTCAGCGACCACGGCGCGCTGCAGGCAAAAGGCTTCAATCTGCCGGAACTTGGACGCAAGGTGATTCAGAGCTTTCTGCGCCACGCATTGCGTGACGGCTTCTTTCACGCCGACATGCATCCCGGCAATCTGTTCGTCGACGACGGCGGTCGGCTGGTCGCGGTCGACTTCGGCATTATGGGTCGCCTCGGGCCGAAAGAACGCCGCTTCCTCGCCGAAATTCTGCTTGGCTTCATTACGCGCGACTACTACCGCACGGCGCAGGTCCATTTCGATGCGGGCTACGTGCCCCGGCATCACTCGGTGGAAAGCTTCGCACAGGCAATCCGCGCCATCGGCGAGCCGATTCACAATCGCACCGCCGAAGATATCTCGATGGCGAAGCTCTTGATGCTGTTGTTCGAGGTAACCGGCCTCTTCGACATGCGCACGCGTCCCGAACTGCTGCTCCTGCAGAAGACAATGGTCGTGGTCGAAGGCGTCGCGCGCTCGCTTGATCCCAAGCTTGACATGTGGAGCACCGCGGACCCCGTCGTCCGCGAGTGGATAACGCGCAATCTCGGTCCTATCGGGCGGCTTGAGGATGCGGTTGAGGGAGCCGGCGAAGTCGGCCGTTTCCTCGGCCAGACGCCAGCTTTGCTCACGCGCGCTGGCACGTTGCTCGATCAGCTTGACGACATTACGCGCGATGGTCTCGTGCTTTCCCCCGAGACCGTTTCTGCCATCGGTGCGGCAGAAGCGCGCCGCAACCGCTGGACCACGATCGCACTGTGGGTGATTGCGGCGCTGCTGCTGTGGGTGGTGTGGCTGATCGCCTGACCTGAGAAAAAGCCAGCCAGGCGTGGCTGCTCCGCGCAGGTCCCCGCGAGCGCGCCTATTGGCTGACTGCCCGCACAGGCCTGGAAACCTGCGGCTTTCGCTCCATCGGGAACAGACCAAAATAAGGTTGCGCCTCATCAAGCACCCGCGCGAAGGAAGGCCGCGCCATTAAGCGATCGAGATACGCGCGCGTGTTCTTGTGCTCGGCGTCGAGCGGCACAACGGTGTTTGCATAGAATAGCGCCGGAGCCGCGGCGCAATCAGCCAAAGTAAAGGTGTCGCCCATCGCCCAGCTGTTCGATTTCACCCGTGTCTCGATCATGGTGTAGGAGCGGCCAAGCTGACCGATGGCCTGCTCCACGCCGAAAGGATCAGTACGGCCCGCGGGACGCAGCCTATCGCCGACGATTTTCTGCATAGGCTCCTGGATGTACAGATCATAGAAGCGGTCCCACATCCGTGTTTGCCAGGCGAGATCGCCATGAGCGGGCACAAAGGGCGTCCCAACGGGGTGGTAAGCGTCGAGATACTCGATAATGACCGTTGATTCGGCGACCGTGCAGTTGCGCGCCTCGTCGCGCAGCACCGGGAATTTTGCCAGCGGCCATAGCGCCCGGAACTCCGCGCTCGATTTCTCATCGCCGAGATCGACAAGGATCGGCTCGAACGCAATGTCGTGTTCGTAAAGCGCGATGAGCACCTTGTGGCAATACGACGCCAGCGGATGGCAATAGAGCTTGAGTGTCATGTCGTAGTCGCCATCTTTCTTGAATCGCCAAGCAGACCTTCCAGTTTGTCGATGCTCTGGGTCCAACCCGCTTCCATGCCGGCGAGCATCTGTGGCGCGATCGGAGCAAGGCCAACCGCATGCGACGTCACCGTGAGCTTGGTCTTGCCGTCTTTTTCGGTAAACGTGACGGTAGTTTCGCCTTCGAGCAGATGATTGCCGTCGTTGTCAGTCGCGATATTGGTGAAGACCAGGCGCTCGGGCGCAACGACCTCCCGAAACTTCCCTTTCATCGGGTAGTCCTGGCCGTCCGGCCCACGCATCACGATGCGCAAGCTGCCTCCAACTCTCACGTCGAGCTCGCAGACCGGATTGGTAAAGCCGCGCGGTCCGAACCATTGCGCCATCATTTTCGGATCGGTCCACGCTTTCCATACCAGCTCACGCGGCGCATCGAACACGCGCAAGGGGGTGACAGTCCCTTCTCCGAATTTGGCGGGATTGTTCATGTCTTTTCCGTCAACGGATTCAACATCAGCTACGCGGCTTGGCCCTCATAAGCCTGCCTCAGTTTTGCGAGATCGAACTTTTTCATCTTCAGGAACGCGTCGGTGACGCGCTGGGTTTTTTTGTTGTCCGGATCCGTCATCATTTTTCCGAGCATGGTGGGGACAATCTGCCAGGAAACGCCGAATTTATCCTTCAGCCAGCCGCAGGGCTGTTCGCGGCCGTCCTTGGTCAGAGCATTCCAGAAGTAGTCGATCTCTTCCTGAGTGTCGCAATGAACCTGGAATGATACAGCCTCGCTGAACTTGAACTGTGGCCCGCCATTGAGCGCAACGAACGGCTGCCCGTCGATCTCGAACTCTGCAACCATCACAGAGCCCGGCTTCTTGCCGTGGATCTCCTGACCGGCCTTTCCGTAGCGGCTGATCTTCCCGAGTTTCGAATTTTTGAACACGGAGACGTAGAACTTCGCCGCTTCCTCGGCTTCTGAATCGAACCACAGGCACGGCGTGATCTTATGCGTGGTGAGCGCCATGATGTCCTCCTTAACGCGCGGTTATTTGGCTTTTGCAAGATAGGCTTCGAGCTGCTCCAGGGTGCCGCTCCAGCCCTGGTTCATGCTTTGATGCGAAGTATCGAACACCTTTTGCTCTTCAGGCGTCGCGTTGTGCGCGGCCCAGCGGACGGTGAATTTGGTTTTCCCGCCGGGCAGTTCTTCAAACGTGAACGTCGAATGCATCTGGAGCGGCCAGGACGTGTGGCCCGGGTGGCGAGTAGTGCCGCCTTCCTCATCGGAAAATGAGCTGATGAAGTCGAGGCGTTCGGGTGGAACGATCTCGCGAAAGACGAACTTGCCCCACATCGGCGCGCCGTTCGGCGCCTTGAGGCCGTAGTGGTAGGTGCCTCCCACGCGGAGATCCATCTTTGAAGCAACAACAGTGAAGCCTTTGGGCCCCCACCATTGCCTCATGTGCTCCGGATCGGTGAAACATTTCCAGACCAGATCGCGCGGGGCGTCGAGTACGCGTGAGATGACAAACTCGGTGCTTTTCGTGGCGGTCGCCATTAGGCACTCCTTGATTGGCCGTTGGAGATGCTGTTTTGCGAAAGACGATCAGGAGAGAATGAGCGCGCGGTCTGAATCACAGCAAGCCCGGCGCGCCCTGGCTTTCACTTTGACTGGACGAGGACCATCCAGTTGACGCCAAATTTGTCCTGCGTCATTCCAAAGCGCGGCGAAAAGAACGTCTTGCCGAGCGGCATGACAACCTTTCCACCACTCGACAGCCCATCGAAAAGGCGATCGGCGTCCGCCTCACTTTTTGCATCCACGGAAAGCGCGAAGCCGTCGAACTTGGGATTGCCAGTGTTGCGCCCATCAGAAGCCATGACCCGCGTGTCGCCGATCTTGAACGAGGCGTGCATCACCTTGTTCTCGTTGCCGGGGGAGCACATTGATTTGTCGGGACTGTCTTTCCAGCGCATGAGCATGTCGACCTGGGCGCCGAGAGTCTTTTTGTAAAACTCAATCGCCTCCTCGCAACGGCCATCGAAGAACAGGTAGGATTGCACTTGCATAACTCTTCTCCTCGCGTTGTCATCATTGACAAATAGGTTGATATCAACCTATTATCGGCCATGTCAAGCCGCCAGCGATTACCACTGTCCGCCACGCATCTGGTGCGCGACAACTGCCTGTGTCTGCATGTGCAGCGCGCCGCGCGAGGGCTGGCGCGACGTTTTGACGATGTGTTCCGTCCGTTCGATCTCACCCACGGGCAATTTTCCCTGCTGATGTCGCTGAACCGGCCGGAGCCGCCCACGATTGGCAGCGTCGCGGCGCTGCTTGCCATGGACCGCACCACGCTGCCGGCGATCCTTCAACCCCTTGAACGT
>DAISKM010000361.1:3117-4355 GCA_036820945.1 Pseudolabrys sp. | reverse complement strand
GGTTCGAATTCCACCGCGCTACCGAAGCGATGCAGATCGGCGCCGAGGCTGCCGAAAAAGCTATCGATGCGGTCAACGAAGCCGTGACTGCGCTGTCGCAGCCGGCCAACGGATCACTTTAGGTTGGCTGTTACGCCGTACGGATATAGTCGCGCATCGCCTCGGATTCGCCCTCGATCTCTTCGACGCGCTGCTTTACGACGTCACCGATCGAGATAAGTCCGACAAGTCGTCCGTTCGCCATCACCGGCATATGGCGAAATTTTCCGGCAGTCATGCGTTCCATGATGCTGGCAACCGTGTCGTCCTCGCCGCAGGTCGCAACCTCGCGCGTCATGACCTGGCCGACCGGCAAAGCAAGCGCATCTGCGCCATGCTCCGACAGTGCCCGCACGATGTCACGCTCGGACAAGATGCCCGCGAGACGTTCGCCCGCTCCACGGATAAGGACTGCACCGATGCGATGCTTGGATAGTAATTTTGCCGCCGTAGCCAGATCGGCCGTCGGCTCGATGCTGATGATGTCGCCGCCCAATTTCTTGGCGGCCAGGATCGCCTTGACGTTCATGGCAGCCTCCCTGGCGCATGATTATTGTTGGAAGTTCATGCGCAAAAATACGCGCCGGCCCACAACGCAGCTCGCAGCCGGATTGACTCAACGATCATGCTGAGCCGGCGGTTCCGTCAAGACGTAAATGTGCAACGCGTCTCGCCGGCCAATGCCGTTAATGACGCGTTGCAGCAGAGTCCTCGGATGGCGGAAGTTGTGGCGCTGGATCGAACCAGGAAAATAGCAACAGTCCCGCGAGGAATCCGCCGATATGCGCCTCCCAGGCCACCTGGTGCTCCTCGCCGGTAATCGGCAACGACCCAAGCCCGAACAGGATATTGATACCGAACCACACCGCCACGAAAAGCATTACGCGCGTGTCTGACAATACGCCGCGGAGCGGAATGGCCGGGACGCGATAGGTGCTCTCGTCCGCCCGTCCCAGCAGCGTCAGCGGACCGCCACGTTGAAATGCAAAACGCATGGCTGCCGCCATGGTGCCCGAGACAACCGCCGACGCGCCTATCATCGGAAATTGTTCACCTGCATGCGTCGCCAGATGCATTGCCGCTCCGGCGGCAGCAGTCACGACAAAAAAGGCGAGAAAGCGAGCGGCGCCAAAACGGCGCGCGACTGCACTACCGAAAGGCAGAAGCCATATCGCATTTACGGCAAGATGGGTCCAGTC
>DAISKM010000361.1:1617-3107 GCA_036820945.1 Pseudolabrys sp. | reverse complement strand
GATAAGAGCGTAGGTGATGAAGGTCCATATATCGGCGCCCCCGCCCGGCAGCATGCCGGCAAGCACATTCGACGTGTCGTAACGCGCCGGAATAAAGGCGAAGCTCAACAAAAATTCCAGCTTCTGTTCATCGCTCAGCAGCAGCGTGTACCCATGCACAAGCACGAGCACAGCCAGCACCGCCACGAGTACTGAAGGGACGTTGAAAAGCGGTTCGCGCTTCACGAGGAGATCCGGAGGGGCACGACTGAGTTACGCCGCTTTGCTGCTCCGCCGCAAGACAGATTATTTGCAGAAGAAAAGGGAGGGCTTTCGCCCTCCCTTTGAGCCGAGTTAGGGGGTGTCTCGCCGTAGTTAACGGCCAGTCACATCCCCACGCCTCCCCGAGGCTCTCAGCTTTTTGAGAACCCGCCGTCAGGAATTACGGCGGGCCAGACACATGGATGACGCGAACCATAGCCGGCCAGCGAGCGATCCGCCAATGCGACTCTGGTTTTAACGCTAACCGCATTTCACCGGCAGCATTGGGGTGTGCGGCACGAAATGTGTTCTTTAGATTATGACGTGGTCAAACCTGCGGCGTGCTGCCCCAATCCATATGAAACACGATTCGACCCGTGAATTGTTTGACTACTGGAATCGGCGGCGAGGCCGGCGCCGGGCCGCGGCACGTTCGGACATCGACCCGACGGATATTCGGGATGCATTGCGCGATGCATTCATGCTGTCGGCGGATTTCACTGACGAGATAAGATTTCGTCTTGCCGGCACCCAAGTCTGCGCATTGTTTGCGCGTGAGCTGAAAGGCGAGTCCTTCAAGAGCATTTGGAGCAACGCGAGCAGAAATCAGGTCGATGCGATCCTGACCTCTGTGATTGATGAAGATGAGGCCCTCGTGGCTGGCGTCCTTGGCCGCACCGAAGATGGGGCAGAAGTTGAGCTGGAATTGCTGCTGTTGCCACTTGCCCGTCACGAACGGAGCCGCATTCGAGCTCGTGGCATCATTGCCCCATTGACGCGTCCGCATTGGCTTTGCGAGCGCCCTCTGACCGAGCTCGACGTCCGGACGTTTCGGAATATCGGGGTCGAGCAATCTTTCGTCACCACTACTCATTTCCAGGCGCCGCAAGATGAACCCCGCACACGGCACGGTTTTCTTGTCTATCGAGGAGGACGTGAATTGCGGCCGGATGAGCGAAGCGGCTAACGCATCGTTAACGATAGACTAATACGCTGGGCCACTACGGAAATTGTTTCCGATCCCGGCACCTATGGCGTTGCCTTTGACCAAATCGGTGATCTCGCCTCTCGCCGAGGAACGCCGGCGTCATCAACGCGTGAAGGTGAACCTTCTCGGTCGCTACATGTTGGCCGACCGGCGCGAATTTCCATGCCAGGTCATCGACATGTCTCCCGGCGGCATGGCTTTGATCGCGCCGATCGCGGACCAGCCGGGCGAACGGCTGATTGCTTACGTGGATCATCTAGGC
>DAISKM010000361.1:0-1607 GCA_036820945.1 Pseudolabrys sp. | reverse complement strand
TGACCTCTGTGAGTGAAGAAAATGAGGCCTTCGTGGCCGGCGTTCTTGGCCGCACCGAAAGCGGGGCGAAAGCCAGCCGGGTGAATTGCGTATGTGGATCATCTAGGCAGGCTCGAAGGCAAAATTGCGCGCGTGCTGGAAAATGGTTTTGCAATGACCATTTCGGCAACGCTGCGCAAACGGGACAAGCTTGCGGCACAGCTAACCTGGCTCGCCAACCGGCAGATCCTCAACCTGCCTGAAGATCGCCGCCATGACCGCTTTACCCCGCGGAAGACATTGGCACGGCTGGTCTTGCCAAATGGCACCAATGTCGCGTGCCGGGTGATCGATCTTTCACAGTCCGGTGCGGCCATCGGGTTAACGCCCGATCTCCGCCCGGCCGTCGGCGTCGTCGTAACGATCGGCAAGACGCAAGGCCGCGTTGTCCGCCATATCGAAGATGGCTTCGCCATCGAATTCATGCGTCTCCAGCATCCCGACTTCGTCGAAGACAACGTGACCAGCGAATAGCGTCACTTTTCGGTAAATCCTGCGCAGGCCGTCAAAACCGCACGGCCAGCTCCAAATCCTTGCCAAGCATCTCACTTCCCAGCCGGCCGGCGGCAAACGTTGCGCGCAAGTTCGCGCCTGCCATGATGCAGTGAGCAAGTCCCCAATGCGCGCAATTTAATTCAAATTGCATTGCTTAGGTTTTTAATCGAATTCAAATCTAAGTTTCACAGTATTATTGCCTGTCTTTACTTGAATTATACTAAAAATTACTTCTCAAATTTAGCGCCAATACAAAGGCTTTGTGGGAAATGTGGCCGCAACAACAGGGGAAGGGGCCGCAATGGCGGGGCGTCTCAAACAGGCAGTTCGAGCCGGCAGCGCGCTGGCTTACGTCAGCGTCGCGTTGGCGACATCCATGGCCGCTGCGGCCGCCGGTGAATCCACCGCATCTCTTGGCGAATCATGGGAGGCGGGTGGTCGCCCGGTTTATCTCACGGTCGGAGAGCCCACGCGCGCGCCGATCGGCTGGGTCGATTTTTGCATCACATACAAGGCCGAATGCGCGACCAAGCCCTCGGAGTCACGGGACGTCGTTCTCACCGCCAAGGCCTGGACCGACATGGTCAAGGTCAACGACTGGGTGAACGAGTCGATCAAGCCCATAACGGACCTCGAACACTGGGGCGTGGTGGAACGCTGGAACTACCCTGACGACGGCTTTGGCGATTGCGAGGACTATGTGCTGCTGAAGCGTCGCCTCCTCATGCAGGCAGGATGGCCGCGCGAGGCACTCCTGATCACAGTCGTGCGTGACAGGAAGGGCGATGGTCATGCGGTCCTTATCGTGAAGACCGATCGCGGCGAATTCATTCTCGACAATCAGGAATCCCAGGTCTTGCCGTGGGCGAAGACCGGCTATCGCTTCGTGAAACGACAATCGCAATCTGATCCGAACCTTTGGGTTTCGCTCGGCGAACCGATCGCTCCGGCGACAGTTTCTTCGCGCTGAAAGGACAGGAATTCGCGGTCCCGGTCACGTCCCCACCCCTCCCCGTCCCCAGACCGGGTTTCGCGAGCGGCCGGGCCTCCCCCAGGGCCCGGCCGCACTGCTT
>DAISKM010000360.1:0-4380 GCA_036820945.1 Pseudolabrys sp. | reverse complement strand
CCCTTGGCCGAGATCGCCTTTGACCACACCGGAAAGCGCATTTCGGAAATCGGACGCACGTCTCGACAACCCGCGTCAATGACGAGCCCGATCACTCCACGAGCACGCAACGCCGTCGCCAACAGTTCGCCGAACATGCCGTCCGTATTGTCCGCGGTGCATCCGACAACGAGGACGTCGCCTTTTTGGCATTGCTCAACGGCAACGTGAATCATCCAGTTATCTCCCGGCTGCGCCAGCACGGTGACCGCCGGCCCGGCAATCTGCGCGCCGGGCCAGATCGGACGCATATAGGGTTTCATGAGACCGGATCGGCCGAGGGCCTCGTGCGCCGTGGAGACGCCGACTGCTGCAAGCGTGCCGATCGCATTGCTGTCGGCGCGTTGGATGTTTCGGATAACGACGGGCTTCATTGCAGTATTTCCTCTACGGTCGGAAAGAGGCGTTGGTAGGCCTCGCCATAGGTCATTGGCACTCCCGTGTTGCGGCTGCCTTGGATGCCCCGGTTGAGCGCCACCCGCTCATAGTACGCCCACAGATGTTTCTGGGCTGCGAGTATCTGGAACGCTTTGTACTTTTGCTCCCACACCTCGTCGATCTTCAAAATGAGATTAGGCTTGTAATTGCACATTTCGGGTTGATGCGGCTCGAACAGAAATACCGGCGGAGCAGAATACTTGTATTTTGCATCCGGCTTGTGCCCCATCGCTTGAGCGACCACTCGCGTGTCCTGGGCGAAGTGCGCGGCGTTCGGGTGGTCAAAGTTGTAGGGGTCCTCAAGCGCGTGAGTGAGCACAAAGGACGGGCCAAGTTCCCGATAGATGTCGACCAGGCGATCGAAATGCGTTTCATTCAGCTTGAGCGGATAGTCGCCGCAGTCAAAGAATTCGATTTCCGCCCCGAGAAGCTTGGCGGCCCGTTCGGCCTCGTCCCTGCGACCGGCCTTTACCTTTTCGAGCGTGGCGCCCGGCTCCTTCCATGCGAACTGGCTCTCCCCACGCTCGCCGTACGACAGGCAGACAATCTTGACGCGGTAACCCCGCTTGGCATGCAGGGCGATCGCGCCGCCGGAGCGCCAGACGAAATCGCCTGGATGAGCCGTCACCACAAGCCCGGTCTTCTGATCCGCCATGCCGCCACTCCTTTTACATGTCGGCTTGTTAAACTAGGTTGAGTGCCGGGCGGTCAAGCCGTCGTGGCGGCTCAAGTGGAGGCATCTCACAATGGCAAATGGCGGCACAACGTTGCGCGTCGCGCTTGGCGACTATCCGCACACGCTGCCGCTCAAGCGCGGCGAAATCATATCGCCTTGGCTCAAACTCGATTTTGTCGAGGTCAAGCCCCTGTACCAGGCCTTCAAACCGATGGTCCGCGAGCACGCATTTGATGCGAGCGAAATGGCCCTGGTGACCTACTTCCAGGCCAAAGATCACAATAAGGGGCTCACGCTGCTCCCAGCTGCGATGCTCGCGCGTTTTCAGCATGGCACTATGCTGTTTAACGCAGAGCGGGGACAGCTCGCGCCGGCCGATCTTCCGGGCAAGCGCATCGGTGTGCGTTCGTACAGCCAGACCACCGGGGTGTGGATCCGCGGCATTCTCGAAAACGACTACGGCGTCGATCTCGGCGGGGTGCAGTGGGTGACGTTCGAGGATGGGCATGTCGCTGAAGCCGCCGATCCGGCCGGCGTGATCCACGCCCGCAAAGGGCAGGACATCACCGCAATGCTGATTGCCGGGGAGCTTGACGCCGCGGTCTATGGCGTGGCGTTGCCGAAAGATCCTCGCTTGCAAAGCGTCATCAAGGATCCCGAGAGCGCGGCGAAATCCTGGTATGCCAAGCACGGGCTTGTGCCGGTCAACCACATGGTTGTCGTCACCGATGAACTTGCCCGCTCAAATTCACAAGCGGTCGCCGAACTTTATCGTCTGCTGGAGGAAGGAAAGAAGGCGGCCCCCGCCGGCGGCATTGATACCGCGCCATTCGGAAAGGAAGCAAACCGGCGCTGCCTCGAACTCCTGATATCGTACTGCATGCAGCAGAATCTCATCTCGCATCCACTGACGTTCGAGGAACTCTGCTAGCCACCAATGAAACGATGGAGTGAACGATGAAAAAAACCTACACCGGCGGCTGCCAGTGCGGAAAGGTTCGCTACGAAGCGCAGGCCGAAATCGGTGAAGTGATAACCTGCAATTGCTCGCGCTGCCGCAAGCTCGGACCCTTGTTGTCCGCCGTTGCAAGGTCCGATTTTAAGCTTATCTCCGGCGAGAACGACATGACCGACTATCAGTTCAACAGGGGCGCGATTCATCACCCGTTCTGCAAGACCTGCGGCATCGAGTCTTACGCTTATGGCAAGGGCCCGGTTGGCATAGACATGGTCATGCTCAACGTGCGCTGCCTTGATGGCATCGACGTGGACCAGTTAAAGCTGAAGAAATTTGATGGCGCCAGTCTGTAGCCGCTGCCGAATAGAACCTGCAAAAGCGTGTCCCTAAAAGCCATAACGGGCAGACCGTCGTCCGCCCGTCACAAGCTCTCGGATCCATTCCTGACGCACAGGCCGAAACCTGCAGCGAAGGGTACCAGTTACTGAGAGCCAGGGCCGGCAGTCATGAGCCACGAACACTGCAAGCAGCATCCACGTCCCATGCCCAGTCCGGTCATGGCGGCCATCCGTGTCCGGCAGAGCCGAAGATGGGTGACCTGTCTGAAAGCGTACAACTGTTGTTTCCCAAGGCAAGCCCTGAGAATCGCTGTTGATAAGTCTGAGGATTAAATTATGACACCCGCCGGCCGCCGTTAGCCCAGTATCGTGCCCTTGCCGCGACCGTCCTTGCTTTGCTCGATCATCACCGTGTCGTGCTTGAGGGCAAGCTGCCTGGTGAATTCTGCATTCATCAATTGCTCTTGCGAAAGTGCGTGCATGGCCGCGAACATGCCCTCCGTGCCGGCGGGGCTGTAAATCATCAGCATGCGTACGCCTTCGTTCGAAGTCACCTGATGCGGCACGCCGGGCGGGATGTGAACGCACGAGCCCTTCTGAGCATGGAATAGTTCGTCGCCGACCTGAAAATCCGCACTGCCATCGAAAACGTAAAATGTCTCGTATGCCTTGATATGGTAGTGCGCGCGCGACTGAAATCCCGGCTTGCAATTCTCTTCAACCACTTCGAACGTTTGGCCCGTGTCGCCGCCAGTGACCTTGACGATGACCTCGTTGGCCTTGGCGTAAATGTTTCCCGCGCCCGGCGGCGAATGCTTGCCCTTCATGCTTTCCTCCATCTCGTCGAGTTCCCCCACGACGTCACTGTTTCTCAGTAGAGAGCCGCGCAGGTGGGCTGGACGCCGGACAAAAATAGCACGACATTCGACGCAACGGCCATCCGATCGAGGACCACTGATGAAGCCCACATCTGCTCGCGAGCGGCTCGACATCGCGCTCGGTCGCATCGACGATCCGAAAGGCGAGGGCGCGCGGGCTTGTCTTACGGTCTACCGCGAGCAGGCGAAAGCCGCCGCCGACGCTGCGGACGCGCGTGCGAAAGCGGGCGTTTCACTTGGTCCGCTCGATGGAACGATCGCCAGCATCAAGGACCTGTTCGACGTCGCCGGTGAAGTGACGCGCGTTGGCTCCAGAATTTTTGCCGAAGAAGGCAAGCCCGCGGCGGTCGATGCGCCGGTGGTCCATCGCTTGCGCGCCGGCGGCGCGATCATCGTCGCAAAGACGAACATGAGCGAATTTGCTTACACAGGCGTTGGCGCCAATCCGCACTTCGGCACGCCGGGCAATCCGGCTGATCGCAAGCGTGTGCCCGGTGGCTCATCATCGGGCGCTGCCGTCGCGGCTGCCGACGGCATGTGCGAGATTGCGATCGGAACCGACACCGGAGGCTCATGCCGCATCCCCGGCGCGCTTTGCGGAGTTGTCGGCTACAAGCCCAGCCGGCAGCGCATCCCGACCGAGGGCGCTTTCCCGCTGTCGTACAGCATCGACTCTATTGGTCCGATTGCGCGTTCAGTCGAGGCCTGCGCCAAAGCCGATGCGGTCATGGCGGGCGAAAAATTCATTTCGAACGAGCTGGCGCCTCTCCCAGGGCTGCGCATTGGTGTCCTGCAAGGCTCGCCGCTCGAAAACCTCGATGAAACTGTGGCCAAGCGTTTTTCTGGCGCAATAGCCCGGTTGGGAAAAGCGGGCGCGCGCCTATCCGACGAGAAATTGACGCTTCTCGACGACATGGCCCAGGTCAATAGCAAAGGCGGCGTGCAGCCGGCGGAAGCCTTCGCCATCCATCGTGACTTGTTGTCGCGCCGCGCGGACGCGATCGATCCGAATGTCCGAGTACGTCTGGAACGTGCACGCAATATCAACGCGGC
>DAISKM010000359.1:0-4382 GCA_036820945.1 Pseudolabrys sp. | reverse complement strand
CCCGCTGACGGTGACGATGCCGGAGTAGAGTGCAAGCGGCGCCTGTGTCGGCGGCGAACCGGACAATTCGGCGCCGGCTGCGTCGCCACCGGAACGGATTTGCCCGCGTGCCCCCTGCATGCCGTCAATCAACTGGCCATAGAGGTCGCGAATCTCAGCCGTGAGCCGGCGTTGACCGAGATAATAATCGTCCGGCGCCGGCGGCTTGTAGTTGGTGAGATTGAGAATACCGACATCGACGGCGGCCACAACGACGCGCGCCTCTTCTCCGGCAGAAAGGCCGACGATCTTGATCGGGACGGTCAGTGGCGCATTCGGCCGCATCGTCGCCGGCAGTTTCATGTCAAGCGCGACCGTCCGTGCCGCCTTATCGATCGAGAACCATTGCACTCCGACGGCGCGCCCCGGCATCCGTTGGGCAGGCGCATCGAGCGGGCGCCTCAATGTTGCGACCATGTAAGCGCCCGTGCCCCAGTCACGACCGACAGTCAGGCTCACGCGCGCGGTGCCTGCTTTCACGTCCTGAGATTGCGTGGCGACGAGACGATCGGTGAATACATTAATGGTCAGGCGGCCGGCGGTGCGGGCAGTTACCGCCACGTTCAAGGTGTCTCCCGATTTGTAGTCCGGTTTGTCGAGCGCCACTTCCAGGAGGTCCGGTGTATCCGCGCTTGCTTCGGCATAGAACCCGGCGTCGAAGCTGAACGAGGTGATCGGGCCGTTGACCTCGCCGGTCGAAACTTCCAGCCGGTATCGGCCCCATTTGATGGGCAGCGACAAACGCGCAGGCCTGTCGGAGGCAACGTCCACCGTGCCGCCCGCGACGCGCTCCGTGCGCTTGATCGGCTCATACTCCCATTGGCCGTTCTGCCGGTACCATTGATAGGTGCTCTCAATCTTGAGCAGGTCATAGCGCAGGCCGTTTCGCGCAACGGTTTTACCGTCGGGTGAAACCATGACCACGTCGAAGTCAGCGTTCGCGCCGTCCGCAAGCGAGCGCCCGGAGAACATCGGCTTTATTCCGAGCATGGCCGTATCGGGAGCGACGGGCAGCGTCAGCTTGCGCTCAACCGCGCGGCCTCCCGATTCCGACATTCTCACCGTAATCTGCACTTCGGCTGGGCGGGTGGTCGTGTTCGATACGTCAGGCTTGACGAGAAAAATCGCCTTGCCGGAGCCATCCGTGCTCGGCAAATCGTCGAGTTCCTGCAGCACCGCTGCGACGTCTTCATCAGCCAATCCGAAGGAATAGCCGGGAAATCCCACGAGCTCCCTGGCGGCAAGAATCGTGACTTCGCCTGATAGATCGAGATTCGAGGCCGGCGCGCCATAAAGAAAGCGTCCCTCGGCGCTGACCTGCGCGGGCGTGGTGCGTGAAATTTGTTTCGTTGCCGAGGATAGTTCGAATTCGAGCCGGTCGGGCACATAATCCTCGACCATGAACGTCGTTTCACCGATCGGTGGGCGCTTGGGATCGGTATAGGCGGCGACGCGCCACGTACCGGTGGAGGCCGAGGCAACGATCGGCACGCTTAGCGAGCGACCGCCGAGGCCCTGGTCGGCAACCAGCCCGCGTCGATACTCGACGCCATCGGGGCGCGAGATCACCAATGTCAAGGGAATATTCAGTGCGGCGGAGCCGCGGGCATCGCGCAGCAATGCCGTTATCGCTACCGTCTCACCGGTGCGATAGACGCCGCGTTCCGTGTAGACGAACGCATCGAGACCGGCGGGCACTGGTCTTCCCGCCACACCACGATCGGAAAGATCGAACGCGGGCGACTTCAGGCTCAGAAAAGCGTAGTCGCCCTTCTCGGTCGCTACGATTGCCGCCGGGGCGGCGCCGCCCTCCCCGCGCGCAAGTCCAGCCTCGAAATGGATGAAGCCGTTGCGATCCGTCTGGCGAAGGGCGAGCACTTCGTTATTGCGCGCAATCAGCCGTACCTCGACGCTGCCGCGTGGATCCGCCGTCGCAAGCGAGTGTATAAAGACATCGATGCCATCGTGTGTGGTGTAGGCTGCAAGACCGAGGTCGGACACAATGAACCATTGGGTTGCCTGCTGTCCGTAATCGTTGGAGACAACATCCTTTGGCTCGGCTGTTATGGCGTAGACGCCGGGGCCGAGATCCTTGACCGCCTGGTCAAGCGGAAAAGCGGTCGTCACCTCGGTGTTGAGCTTGGGTTCGGCGGCAAGTTCGCCGGTCCAGATCCTGACGCCGCGCTCGTTCGCCAAACGCTCGGCCTGATAGCGGCTCAAATTGCGCTGGAAGTCATAACCAAGAAGGGTTTCGACAAGATTGCGATCGCCAACTCGGTAAATCGACAGCGTCACCGCTTTGGTATTCACGCTGAGCACGGGAATGCCTTTCTGGCCCGTGCGGGGCAGCACGTAGGATTTGCCCGAAAAGCGGACGAATGGCTTGCGGTCACGAACGAAGATCGTGAATTCAGCCGATTTCGCAAGCGTCTCCTTGACGACCGATGGAAGCCCAGCGCGCAACGTTACCGAGTAGCGTTCGCCGTGCTTGAGACCTTCCACGCAAAGCTGTTTTTCGTTTGCCGAGATCGCGGGCCGATCGATGCCGGCGACGGCGACAAAAGGCGAGAAATCGGTGCGGCGGCCTGGAAGCTCCTCGGAGAACTGAAAACAGGCACGCGGCGAAATCGAGTCGGAGTCGATAGTGAAGTCGAGCAGCCGGAAGCCATGTTCCGCCCGCACCTTCTCGTATTGTCCGCGCAGTTCAGCGACCTCCCGCAACTCCAGCGAGGCTCGCATGGCATCGAGTGCTCCCCGCCACTGCTGTCGATCTACGAGGATCCGGCTGAGGACGGCCAGGCTATCGGCTTCCGTATTGCGATCGCTGGCTCGCTGGTAAGCGATGTAAGCGGAGGTCGAGGCGCGATCGAGAAGCAGTGCCTTTTCGCGATCATCGCGTGGCTTGATTTGCAGGATAGTACGGGAAAGTCGGAGCCACGTGCCGGCGTCATCCGGCGCCACTGTGAGAACCTGGCCGAGAACAAGCATGCCTGTTCTGAAGTCGTTTTTCTGGAAGGCCGCGTCGGCATCGCGGCGTAAGGCCGCTGCGGCCCTTGTTACGACGCCTGCATCGCTCTTGATCTGCGCCTCGAGCTTGATTGCGGCCTCCTCCAGCGCCACTTGCTTGAATGGCTTGTCGGCCGCGATCGCCGCGCTCATGGCAAGGCCGAGAGCGGCGGCGGCGAGGCCGGCGCGAACAAAGCGAAGCATGGGGATAGTCCTCCGGAGGCAGCGGATCGCCGCGAACTGCATTTCAAGTCCCGATGGTGTCGAGTACATGGCCGGGGCCGGGCGACGCTGCGAGAATGCCGCGCATTTCCTGAAATTGATACGAGATCAAATGGCTCAGTTGATATCTTCGGGGTCCGTCGTCGCGATACGGAAATGCCCTTAAGCACCTCATTTTTCAGCGGAATTCTGGACGCAATTATTCCCTTCCCCACAATGGCCTAAGATGGGCGATGCCGCCATCCAGAGATTTTGCGGGCACATCCTTGCTCCGCATCTTTGCACGATGTGTTGCGGCGGCTAAACCCATTGCGTCGACCCCGTAGCTCAGCCGGATAGAGCATCAGCCTTCTAAGCTGAGGGTCGCTGGTTCGAATCCAGCCGGGGTCGCCAATCAATTCAATCGGTTAGCCCGATCCGCTGAGCTTGTTGCGTGTTGCATTAAGCAACAACGATTCCCCTTACGTTCCAACGATTACCAGCCCTTCACCAGGACTCCGTGCAACACGCGTGCAACACACGCGGAGCATCGCCCGCGCCCGGCAGGCGCTACTGTCGCGGATCGCAGCCGCGCTGGAAACTAACGCCTAAGCAATAGATCTACGTAGTGAACCATGCAGGCATCGTGCATCCCGCGGTGGCCGCATTCTTTACGGCGGCATCATCCAGCCGACGCTCTGCTTTGCCGCCTGCTGCTTGCCGTAATCCGGTCGCAGGTCAGCTCGTCGCCATCCGCAGACAGTACAGCGGCAGCGGCGCTCGATGTCGCTCAAGACTTCTTCGGCCTGGAAGCGATCAATCGGTAGCTTCCCAGAATGATGGCAGCGCCAATCGCCTTCACGCTTGCCGAGACAATACACGAGCAACTGGCGAACGCCGTGGGCGCGGACTGATGCGATGGTGACAAAGCCAGCCATCGGGATATTTCGCCACGACATCGAGCAATAGAAAAGAGCCGCAGTGCCAAGTTGCTGCGGCTCTCTCCGTCCATTTGCTGAGAGGCCATTATCAATGGACCTAGTGAGATAATGTCCGCGCCGCCGATCGTTGAAGTTGGACCATGGGCCAACTCTTTTTGACAAGAATCAACGCAGACGGAACATCGTGCGCCTGCA
>DAISKM010000358.1:0-4385 GCA_036820945.1 Pseudolabrys sp. | reverse complement strand
CCTTGAGCTTGGTTGTGATCTCGGTGATTTCCTGTACCCGATTTTCCGCCGACCGGCGGGTCGAGCCCTGCAGAAGCTGCAAATAGTCGACTATCACCAAATCCAGGCCGCGCTGGCGTTTGAGCCGTCGTGCGCGAGCCGCCAGTTGGGCCACCGACAGGCCACCCGTCTCGTCGACATAAAGCGGAATGTTCTGCAGTTCGATCGAGTAATCTTTGATTTTTTCAAAATCACTTTCACTGATGCCGCCGCGCCGGATCTGGTTCGACGGGATGCCGGTTTGCTCGGCGATGATACGAGTGGCGAGTTGCTCGGCTGACATTTCGAGCGAGAAGAACCCGACAATGCCGCCATTCACAGTGCTGGTGTGCCCGTCCGGCTTGATCTCGCCACGCCAGGCCTTCGCGACGTTGTATCCGATGTTTGTGGCGAGCGCGGTTTTGCCCATGCCGGGGCGACCGGCCAGAATAACCAGATCGGATTGCTGTAGACCCCCCATCATCCGGTCGAGGTCATCGAGCCCGGTGGCGGTGCCGGAAAGTTTGCCATCGCGCTGGAAAGCATGTGCGGCCATGTCGATGGCCGTGGTGAGCGCCTGCGCGAAGCGCTGGAAGCCCCCGTCGTATCGACCGGTTTCCGCCAGCTCGTAAAGTCTTCGTTCCGCGTCTTCGATTTGATCTCGTGGAGAAAAATCGACAGGCGCATCGTACGCGACGTTGACCATATCCTCGCCGACCTGGATGAGCGCACGACGGATCGACAGGTCGTAAACAGTATGCCCGTAGTCCTCAGCGTTGATGATTGTTGTCGCTTCGGCGGCGAGCCGCGCCAGATATTGACTGACAGTGAGGCCGCCTATGTCGATGTTGCCATCCAGGAACGTCTTCAGTGTAACAGGCGTCGCCAGCTTGCCGGCCCGTATGAGATCACGTGCGAGCTGATAGACCTTCTGGTGGATCGGTTCGAAAAAATGCGCCGGTTCGAGAAAATCCGAAACACGGTAGAAGGCTTCATTGTTGACGAGGATTGCGCCTAACAGCGCCTGTTCCGCCTCGATATTATGCGGAGCCGAGCGGTAGAGCGGGGCAGGTTCTTCGACCTGCTTGCGGGCTGTCGAATCAGCGAGTGCCATGGAGGATCGGTGCTTACCCGGAAATTGTGGCATAGCACGCGTTTTGTATGGGAACCGCGCTGCCGACGAGGTTGCCCCGCAATTCACAAGCCGCACGGAGCAGTGGGTAAGTAATTTTTCCTTGACCACGGCCCGTTTATGTCGGCGGTTTCAGAACAGGCTATTCGCCGGCGAGACGGAGCGGCGGTTTGCGCTTGCCTTCAGCTGCGGCGAGCCGGCGCTCCTCGCGCGAAATATAGTCCCGCGTGACAGGCACCACGCCCTGGCGCTTGGCAAGCTGGATTTGCATCACCATCATGTTTTGCTCGCGGAAGGACATTTCCGAAGCTGCGAGATAGAACTCCCACATACGCACGAAATGCGGCTCATAGATCCGTTCGACGTTCTCGCGATGAGCCAGAAACCGCTCACGCCAGGCCTTCAGGGTCTCGGCATAGTGCATGCGAAGAATTTCAATATCCGTGACAAGAAGGCCAGCGCGCTCGATCGCTGGCACCACTTCCGACAGCGCCGGAATATAGCCGCCCGGGAAAATATATTTCGCAATCCATGGATTGGTGACATTCGGCCCTTCCGAGCGGCCGATTGAATGCAGCACCATTACCCCATCGTCTCTGAGCAGTTCGGCGCACCTACTGAAAAAGGTATCGTAATGGCCGACGCCGACGTGCTCGAACATGCCCACGGAAACGATGCGATCAAACTGATCGCGCACGTCCCGATAATCCTCCAGCAGAAATCGCGCGCGATCGCTTAGCCCTTTTTCAGCGGCACGTTCCTTGGCGATGGCATACTGCTCCTGTGAAAGCGTGATGCCCGTGACGTTGGCGCCGCCAAGTTCGGCAAGATAGAGACCCAGACCGCCCCAACCCGAACCGATGTCGAGGACATGTTGGTCGGGTTCAAGTCGGAGCTTGGCCGCGAGGTGACGTTTCTTGGCGAGCTGCGCGTCGTCCAGCGATGTATCCGGCGTCTCGAAGTATGCGCAGCTGTACTGCCTGTCCGCGTCGAGAAAGAGCGAGTACAGACGGCTGTCGAGGTCGTAATGGTGCGCGACATTGAGTTGAGCGCGCTTGCGCGGATTAAACTGGGCTAATCGGCGTCCGACGTAGCGCAGAAGCCTTTGCGGACGCCCCCAATTGGGCACCTCGGTTTCCTGGCCGAGCACGACGGCAAGTACGTTGGCGATTGTGCCCTGCTCGACCACCAACGTGCCATCCATATACGCTTCGCCGAACTTGAGCTCGGGGTCGAACAATATTCCGAGTTCAGCGGCGCGCGTCGTGAAACGCACCGCAACCGGCGCGCCAGTGCCATCGCCAAATGTAAAAGTCTTTCCCCGCGAGGTGGTGAGCTTGAACGTGCCCCGCCGGATGAATGTACCGAACAAAGTCTGAAGCAACCGGTCCATCGGCCGCCTCCATCACCCAATCTGCGCGCTGCTACCGACCCTTCTTCGAAAAGACAACGCGGCTGAATGCACAAACGTTCTTAGGTATTTAATCAAAGTTGCCGCGCCCCAGCAATGCTGCAAAACGTAATGCCACCATCCATCCGAACGCAGGTCACAATTGTAAAATAATACGCTAGCAATGTATTTCACCGTCGGGCAGATGGACGCCAAGGGAGTGTGAAACCGGATGAATCTAAAAGGACGCGCCTGCAGGACAGGTCTCGTGAGCGGCATCGTGATGGCATTGCTTGTCAGCAACGTCGGCGCGCAGGAAAGCCTCGATCGGGGCAAAACTCCGACCCAGCTATTCGCCTCCCATTGTTCGGTTTGTCACAAATCGCCCCGCGGGTTGGCCAAATCGGGCGGGCTATTCGGTCTCGATGGCTTCCTGCGCGAGCATTATATGAGCAGCCGTGAAACGGCTGCTGCCATGTCCGCTTATCTGAGAGGATTGGACAGCGGGCCTGCACCGACGCGCGCATCAAAGCGTGCGGCCAGAGGTGATGACAATGCGAAGCTCAATGAAAAGAAAAAGCCGGCATCCAAGCCGGGCGCAGTAAGGGGAGCCGGGGAGTCGAAGGGGTCCGACTCGAAGCCTGCTGATATCCTTGCGCCCGAAGCCGGATCGCGCTGAGCCGAGTGCGCCCGCGGCAAGCGAGTCAAGGCCCGCCGAAGGCACCAAGCAGAGATAAATCGAGCTTTCGGCTGAGGCGGCTCAGGCCTCTTCGCTCTTTTTCTTTTTGGCTTTTGCAGGCTTGGCGGGAGGCTCGGCGGCTTCCGCGCCGGCCGCCGCCGTCGCTCCTGCGTCCTCGCGCTCGCGCCGAGTGCTTACGGCCTCGGGCTCAAACATCGCTTCGGCAGCAGCTGCCGCAGCAGCAGCCGCTTCCTCAGCTTCTGTACGCCTTACCGTTACGTCCTCGCCACGGGCAATGCGCTGCGCCTCGTCCGCGCTACGCGCGACTGTAACGGTGATTGACACCTCGACTTCGGGGTGAAGCGCCAATGGCACTTTGTACTGGCCGATCGTCTTGATTGGTGCATTGAGCGCAATCAGGGAGCGCGTGATCTCTGCTCCGTCATCTTTGAGCAAGGCCGCAATATCACGCGCGGAAACAGAGCCAAACAATTGGCCTGCTTCGCTCGCCTGACGCAGCACCACAAAGCTCTTGCCGTCGAGCTTGGCAGCAAGCTTGCCGGCTTCGCCCTTCATCTCGAGGTTGCGCGCCTGAAGCTCAGACTTCATCTCCTCGAATCGCTTCTTGTTGTCGACGGTCGCTCGCAAGGCCTTGCCGCGCGGCAGCAAAAAGTTGCGCGCAAAGCCATCCTTTACACGCACGACATCGCCCATTTGTCCGAGCTTTCCGATACGCTCGAGCAGGATCACTTCCATTTTTGTTTCTCCTCTGAATTTAAATCTTCGTCACCGATTTGATCTCACGAAGGGGAAGGAGGGCCGCGTTTGCGCGCGACTTGCCCTCGTAAATCAAAAACTGAATCGAAAACGCCGAGCAGGCAGAGCGCGAGCAGTGGCCAACCAAGCACGATCACAGCCGCGTATGCGAGTGCGAGCATGAAGCCGCGCATGTTCATGCCGGCAGTAATTGCGTGCAGCACCGCGAAGCCGAGCACGCCGTAGGCGAGCAGCAGGCTTGCCGAAAAGACACCAGCCGCGATTCCCAGCAATCCGTCGACAAAGCTCAGGGCAATCGCGAGGGCGAGTGCGGCAACGATCGCCGCCGGAAAGGTCATGGCAGAAAGTTGCGGCCAGGGGCGCGAGAGGCGACCCGAGAACTTGACGAT
>DAISKM010000357.1:0-4407 GCA_036820945.1 Pseudolabrys sp. | reverse complement strand
CACGATAGTGGTGAGTAGAAAGGTGGTCCGTGCAGTCATCTTGAAATTCCTTTGGTTGCGAATTGTCCCGTGGGTAGTTTGAAGCTACGACGCGGGAGACGGTTTGACCTTTATCAAACGTCTACAAACCATTAGTGACGTCCGCTTTGGGTCAAAAGCAGACGTTCGCACCGCAAAAAGGTATGTCCGCTTTACCCCCAAAAGCGGACGCAGCAGCTCCGAGGACGGCGTGACGAAACACCCGCGCAGGATGATGATCCCGACGCGGGTTGAAGGTCCGTCACTGTCCCGATGGTCAGATACAAGGCGCAAGAAAGGATGCTGCTATCGCGTTGGCTGGACCCGTTGCGCAGCAAAAATTTAAGCCGCATAAGCTGAAAGCGATGCAGGGCCGAATTCCGGCTGAATGGCGTGACGACTACCAAAATGCGCAGCAGTACCTCATGAAGATGGTCATGCTCGAAACCGATCCGACGTTCGAGTTAAGTGAGGCTGGTACGAGCGTCGAGTTAAATGCTGAGCGGCAAGAAAAGGCGACAGCGCTGTTCAATGAGCTTGCCGCTGAAGTGACGACGTTGATCAACCAGCACTGGCCCGCCATCGAGCGAACGGCTGACGAACTTTTGCGCGTGCGGATAATTTCCGGCGACGAAGTCGACGCGATCATCAGAGCGTCCGGCGAACGCAAATTGTAAAACATTGGAAAACTGGAAAACTTAGCTCCCGCAAGATCAAGCGCTTAGCAGGCATGGGCCAATAGCCGACATCGCGGCACTTTGCCTTGTGCCAACACACTAGCTCGCCTGCTTGCTCGGCGTTTCCCGGTCAAACCGATTTTATCAAACGTAATACTGCCCGTCCGTTCGGCCCGTAAGGATCTGCGAGCGTCTCGCACATCTCGAAGTGGTTGTAGTTCGGCGCTTCGATGAGTTCCACCGGTTTGCCCGCGGCCTTCACCGCCCCTGCAAAGTCGCGGCTCTGGCGCTGAAATTCCGGCGTCTCGAAGGTCCCATAGGTGATGATAATCGGCGTTCGCAGCTTCTCGATCTGCCGGTGCGTGCTCATCGCCGCTTCCGTCTCGTCAGTGAACTTGATGTATGAGCTGCGCTTCGAGAGTCGCACCGGCTTCATCTCGTAAAGGCCGCTCATGCACAGCCCGCCTTTGATGAAATCGGCGGGCAGGCCGAAGTCCTTCTGCCAGTCCGTGACCAGCGCCTGGCCACAAAGATGGCCGCCGGACGAATGACCGCCGACATAGAACCGGCTGGCGTCGCTGCCGAAAGTGGCGGCGTTCCTGAAGGTCCATGCAATAGCATTGCGCACCTGCTGCGCCATGACCCCAATGTCACCCTGCGCCGCGCCGACAGCGATGAAATCGGGAACAACAAAGTTGACCCCGGCATTGGCAAAGAGTTCCGCCGCAAAGGCGTAGTCCTTCGCTTCGCCGCTTCGCCAGGCGCCGCCATGCACAAACACAAAGATCGGCGCATTTGGAGTCTTGGCTGGAAACACATCGAGCGCTTCGATCGGCGTCGGACCGTAACTGAAACGTTTCGGCTCGCCCAACCGCGCGCGAGCCTCCGCGCTGCGCGAAGCATACCGTTTCAAGATCTGGCCGATCATCGGGGCGTATTCCGACTGATCATAGGCGGAATCGAGTTCGATCTGATCCATGTCCATCCAGACCTTCGGGCCTTTTTCGTGCGGCGCCGGGCCTATTGGACAATTCGCAGCAAAGCCGGGCGCACCGGCGAGCGCGGTTGCGGCGCCAGCAAACCCCGCAGTCTTGAGCATGGTCCTCCGATCAAGTGACATGGTCTTTCCCCTCGCTATGAAGAGCGCGCCTCGCGCCTGGCACGGTTCAACACCGTACAGCAGGCCATGCTACCAAAAAATGGATTTAGGCCCGGGACTAGGCACATAACCAGCCTCAAATGCGCAATAAAGCCAATGTCCGCTGTTACTCCATAGCGGACGAACCAGCACGGCATTAGGGGCTGCCTGCTTTGGCCAAGATCGCCCAACGTGCGAAGATTACGTCGTCATGCCCTCGCTAATTGGTGTTACGGATCTGTCGGCTGGTCTCACGCTGCCAGCATCGTCGTCGAAGAAATGCAGGTTATCGGTCGCGACCGCAGCCTCGATCTGGGAGCCGGTTGACAGGATCAGGTCTGGATCGACGCCCGCGATCCTGATCTCGCTGTTGTCGAGCCGAACAGCAAGCAGTTGCTCGTCGCCGAGCTGCTCAGTGACCATGACCGTGCCATTGAAGGCAATCTGATGGTCGTTCACTGGCGCTCCCAGCCGAATATGTTGCGGGCGCACGCCGACGCAGACCGATCGTCCAACGCGCGAACCGAGATCGGGAAACCGACGGGCCGGAAGACTGAAGTGCCATCCTGGGCCGGTCAGCGAGAAATAATCGCCGTTCGCCGTCACGTTGACGGTCATGAAATTCATTGACGGTGAGCCGATGAAGCTTGCCACGAAGCGGTTGGCGGGCTTGCGATAGAGCTCGAGCGGCGTGCCCACTTGCTGGACGACGCCGTCCTTCATCACCACAATGCGGTCGCCGAGCGTCATCGCTTCGGTCTGATCGTGGGTAACGAAGATCGAGGTGGTCGGAACGCGCAGCCGTAGCTCTTTGAGCTCGAGGCGCATTTGTGCGCGCAGCTGGGCGTCAAGATTGGATAATGGCTCGTCGAATAGAAAGACCTTGGGGTTGCGCACGATGCAGCGGCCGAGTGCGACGCGCTGCTGTTGGCCGCCAGACAACTGATAGGGCCGGCGGTCGAGGAGTGGCTCGATCGAGAGAATCCTCGCCGCGCGAGTGATAGCGGCCGCGATCTCCGTGTCAGGCACGCGGCGGTTCCTCAGCCCGAAGGCCAAGTTGTCGCGCACACTCATGTGCTGATAGAGCGCATAATTCTGGAATACCATCGCGATGTCGCGGTCCTTCGGCTGAAGGTGGTTCACGACCCGCCCCGCGATGGCGATGGTGCCGCCGCTGATCTCCTCGAGGCCGGCGATCATGCGCAGCGTCGTAGATTTGCCGCAACCCGATGGGCCTACCAGCACGACAAACTCGTGATCTTTGATGGCAAGATTGATGTCCTTGACCGCGACCACGTGGCCGTAAACCTTGTGCACATTGGTGAGCACGATGTCGGCCACTACGTTAGATCCTCAGCCCGCGAATGACGTATCTTTGCCCGAACAGAGTCACCACCAACGCCGGAACGAGCGCGATCACCGCGGTCGCGCTCATGAGGTGCCATTCCATGCCGAGCTCGTGCACGAACTGCGCCATCACGACGGTCACGATCGGTGTTTCATGCGCCGTCAGGATAAGCGCGAACAGGAATTCGTTCCAG
Source organism: Pseudolabrys sp. (assembly GCA_036820945.1). Lineage (GTDB taxonomy): Bacteria > Pseudomonadota > Alphaproteobacteria > Rhizobiales > Xanthobacteraceae > Pseudolabrys. The sequence continues at coordinate 1,033 of DAISKM010000357.1, read as the reverse complement.
GTATAGAGCCAACACAGAATCGCGAGCGCGGTAAGGCCGGGAACCGCCGCCGGCATGGCCACGCGCCAAAACGCGCCCCAGCGCGAGCAGCCGTCGATCATGGCCGCGTATTCCATGGAGGGGTCGATGCCATCGAAGAAGCCTTTCATGATCCACGAGAAGAAGCAGATGTGGACGGCGATGTGCGGCAGCAGCAGGCCCCAATAAGTGTCGAAAATGTAAAGCTGCTGCGTCACGAAATAAAGCGGCAACACCCAGGCGACATAAGGCACACAGCGAAAAATGTAGATCAACGAAAACCAGGTGTTCGGGATTGGCCCCTTGAAGCGCGACAACATGTATCCGGATGTCGCCGTAACGCCAAGCGAAAGTACCGTCGCCAGTGTCGAGATCATGAGGCTGTTGAACAGCGCCCTGACGACAATCTCCTGCGATAACACTTCGTGGAAATTGTCGATGGTGAATTCGGTTCCCCGATGCACGTAATAGACGCCGGTCCCGGGACGCAACGAGGTCAGCACCAGCCAGAACACCGGAAAGGCGAATAACAGGCAAACCGCGATCGCCGCCAGCGCGAAGAAAACGGTCTTTCCGCGCGGCGCGAGCGCGGAGAAGAAACCGCTCGCTCGCGCAGGGGGCACCGCGATATCCCTCACCTCGACACCTCGACGAAGCGATTGAGGATGCGGTAGAGCAATAGCGCGAAGATCACGATGATGATCGCCCCGATCACGGCAGCCGCAGAGCCGCGGGCGAGGTTAAGGAACTGGAAGGACTCCACGTAGGCATAGAGGCTGAACATCTCGGTGGCACGCGCCGGCCCGCCGCCGGAAATCGTCCACACGATGTCGAACGTGCGGAACGCATCGATCGAGCGGATCACGACGCAGACCACCATGACCGGGCGGAGCATCGGCAGCGTGATGTAGCGGAACGTGCGCCAAGTGCTCGCCGCATCGATACGCGCTGCCTCGAAAGGCTCGGTTGGGAGGCTTTGCAGGCCGGCGAGCACTTGGCGCACGTTCCGCTACAT
>DAISKM010000356.1:0-4408 GCA_036820945.1 Pseudolabrys sp. | reverse complement strand
GTGTTCAATGTCGTGCCTGGGGGACGCGAGTCCGGACAGCGCCTGGCAAGCCATCCGGATGTCGCGATGATCGCATTGATCGGCAGCGTCCCGACCGGGCGCGCCGTGATGAAGGCTGCGTCCGATACGGTCAAGCGCACGATGCTGGAGCTTGGCGGCAAGAATGCGCTGATCGCTTTTGCCGATGCCGATCCCGATGACGTCGCCGCTGCGGTGATAGGCGGCATGAATTTCACCTGGTGCGGACAGTCATGCGGCTCGACCAGCCGGGCCTTCATCCACGAAAAGATCTATGACGCGGTGGTCACGCACGTGAAAGAGAAGATCAAGTACTACAAGCCAGGGATTCCCACCGATCCGGCGACCACGATGGGTGCGATCGTGTCGAAGCAGCAATTCGATCGCGTCATGAGCTTTATCGATTCAACCAAAAGCGAAGGTGCCCAGCTGATCACCGGCGGCGGGCCGCCGCCGGACCCGGCGCTGAAGAATGGATTCTATATCGAGCCGACGGTGTTCGCGGTGACGGAGAAAAACCGTATCGCGCGCGAGGAGATCTTCGGACCGGTGCTTGGCATCTTCAAGTGGCACAACGAGGCGAAGATGCTCGAAACGGTCAACGCGGTCGAATATGGCCTCACGGCTTCCATCTGGACCAATGACCTGAACCAAGCGCACCGCACGGCGATGGCGGTGAACGTCGGTTACGTGTGGATCAACGAAGTCGGCAAGCATTTCCTCGGCGCGCCATTTGGTGGCTTCAAGCAGTCGGGGCTCGGCCGTGAGGAATGCTTCGAGGAGATGCTCTCCTTCACGCAGGAGAAGAATATTCACGTGAAGCTCAAACCGGCTAAGGCTTAGCGGGGCGGATCGAACCCGGCGTGCTTCCAGACGGTGCGATTTTCCGGCGCCGCCATGAATTTTACGAACGCTGCGGCAGCTTCACCGGCCGCACTATCGGCCATCGCCGCCGCGCCGTACACAATGTTGAGATCGATTCCTGCCGGCAACGGTCCCACAACCGCCACGCCTTTGACATTCGCGATCTCGCTTGCCGGATAAATGCCGATATCGGCTTTCCCCTCTGCAACTAACTGCACGCCACCCTCCAGGGCGGGCCTATGCACGACCTTCTTCGCCACTGCATCGGCGATACCGAGTTGCTCCATCACTTTACCCATGTGTGTGCCACTTGGCGTCTTGCCGGGTGTGGCGTGCACGATCGAGCGCGCGGACAGCATCGCCTCGCGAAATTTGTCCTTCGTGGAAATATCCGGTTGAGATGCACCTTCCTTAACAACCACGCTGATACCAACGGTGCCAAAAGTTGATTCGCTATTGGCGCGCAGCTTGCCATCTTTGACGTAGCCGTCGAGCATCGGCACCGGCATCACCAGCACATCGGCTTTTTCGCCCGCCACGATCTTCTCCCGCAAGGCGGTCAGGACGTCGTAGACGAACACGACCTTGTTTCCGGTCTGCTGCTCGAATTTCGGCGTGAGCTGTGCGAACACTTCTTTGGGAGCGCCGCCGCTCATCACTCTGATCTCGGTCGCTGATACGGACATGCTGGTCACCATGGCGGCAGATAATGCAATCAATGTTGAGACTATTTTCATCTCGAATTTCCGCCGCCGCTAAAGCTTGAAGGTTTCGAGTGTGCCTGGATGAAACAATTCTTCTACCGTAACCAGGCGGGACGAAAGACCTTGCGAATGGTGGTGTCGCAAAAAGGTCTCGAGCGTCTTGCGGTTGGACGCAACCCCGTATGACCAGAAGTCATCGCCCATCAGCGAGCGCGCTTCCATAAGACGTTCCTCGACGAAGGGTAGCGTGACCTTCGTCGATGAGGTGTCGGCGAGCTTCTCAAGCGCGATTGCTTTCGAGCGTTCGAAAGCCTTGAACACCGCTCCGGGCAACCAGGGATGCTGCTCGGCGAGATCCCGGCGCACGCCGACAAGGTGCATGATCGGAAAAATTCCGGTGCGCTTGAAATAGTCCTTCGCCGCGGCGACCGGATCGGGGAACAGCCAGCCGATTTGCGGGTGGTGGCCGAAACCCGGCGGCACACGCGGCCCGATAAAGCCATCGATTTCGCCCGCCTCAAGCATGCTCGAAAGCGTGCGTCCTTCAGGTGCGTTGTCGAGCCGCACATCTTTCGGCAGCGTGACAGCGATCTTTTCGGGGCGTCCCGCTTCTTCCAGTCCGCCCCTGAGCCAAAGGATGTCGGACGGCTTCACGCCGTGATCGTCTTCGAGAATCGCACGCGCCCACACATTGGCGGTGAGCTGATATTCCGGCACGCCGATTTTCCTGCCTTTGAGATCGGTCGGCTTCTTGATGCGATCGGTGCGCACATAAATGGCGGTGTGTCGGAATGCGCGCGAGACGAATGCCGGTACGCCCACATAGGGGCAATTGCCCTGAGCCAACTTCACCGTAAAGCTCGACATCGATAATTCGCAGATGTCGAATTCAGCGTGGCGGAAAGCACGAAAGAATATCTCTTCCGGATCGAGCGCCATGAAAATCGGATCAACGCCGTCAATCGGTACCAGTCCGTCGCTCAGCGGTCGTGTGCGATCATAGTCACGGACGGCAACCGAAAGATTGAGACTGGCCATGGAGCGTAGACCTGGAGCGGTGTGGGGCGCCAGTCATAGGCGAAAGCGACACATAACGCAAAGCGGCGGCCGCTTGGCCGCCATTTTGCGCGTTAAAAACGCGACGATTTCGATTAGCCGAAAACGTCGGCAACGATGCCGTTATACCAGTCGACCGACTCCTTGTAGTTTTGCTTGCGGACATCCGCAGGCTCGCCTTTCTGGCTCACGAAGCCGGTAGTCTGCTTGATCTTGCCCTCGCCCGGTTCGTAGCTCGCCCCGACTTTGATGTCGTCGTCGGGCGCAATCAGGCTCCAGCACGTATTGGAATAGCGCGCCGGGAAAGCGCGCGATTTGGTGAGTTCGGCCCGGACAACCATCGCGGCCACCTTCGCCTGGCTGTTGGCGGCGAAGGCCGATTTCGGCATGTCGCCGGGGATAGCCGCATCGCCGACCACGAAGATATTGGTGTCGATCTTCGACTTCATCGATTCCGGATCGATCGGACAATAGCCCGACTGATCGGCGAGGCCGGCATCGCGCGCGATCTTGCCGGCCATCTGAGCCGGGATGATGTTAGCAAGCTTGGCTTTGTAAGTGGAAAGATCAGTTTTGATCTCGCCGGTCTTGGGATCGACACCCTTGATGCCGCCATGCATCTTGGGATCTTGCCACTCGATCATTCCCGGATAGTGCTTTTCCCAGCCTTCCATAAACACTGCTTGCTTGGAGAACGTCGGCTTTGCATCGACGATGATAATCTTCGATTTCTTGTGGCCCTTCTTCTTGAGCACGTGCGCAAACATCGATGCCCGCTCGTAGGGCCCGGGTGGGCAACGGAACGGGTTTGGCGGAGCCACCATCACGATGAGGTCCCCGTCCTTGAGCGAATTGAGCTTCTTCACCAATAATTCGGTTTGTGCGCCCGGCTTCCAGGCATGCGGCATGATTTGCGCGGCGGCTTCGGAATAGCCAGGGACCGAATCCCACTTGAGATCGATTCCGGGCGCGATCACCAGTCGGTCGTACGAAACGCGACTGCCCCCCGCGAGCCACACTTGCTTCTTGTCGCGATCGATCGAAGACGCCATGACAGGAACGACATTAACGCCACCTTTGCGCACGTTATCGTAGTTGTGCCTCAGCGATTTCAGGTCGCGAAAACCGCCGACGTAAAGATTCGAGAAGAAGCAGGTCGTGAAATTTTTCAACGGCTCGATCAGCGTCACGTCAATCGCACCGGCCGAGTCCTTCGCCACGTAGCGCGCAACTGTTGCTCCGCCTGGCCCGCCACCCACGACAATGAGACGCGGCTTGGCCTGGCCAAGAACCGACGGAGCGAACAACGGCGTTGAGAGAGTTGTGAGCGAAGCGCCCGCAAGCAAATTAAAACTGCGACGCGAAATTTCGGTCATAGGTCACCCCCTTCGGTCTATTTTGGTTTCTTTGCAGTCTGAAAGTAAAGCGCGAGCGCGGCAATGTCGTCGTCGCTCAGTCGGCTTGCGATGGTCTGCATCACCGGATTGGGCAACGCCTTGTCGCGATAGGCCTTGATGGCGGCCGCGAAGCGCGTCTGACCCAGCCCGAATATATTGGGAATTGTGCTGTCGGCTTTCGCAGTGCCGTGGCATGTCATGCATTCGGAGGAAAGATATCGGCCGAGTTCGACGTCAACGCCAGGAGCCGTGGTCAAACCGCTGATGATCAGCATAAAAGTCATTGTGGCCGCGAAGACGCCATTGCGTGTTTGCCGACCTCGTCGCGCGCAAACCCGACCTCGTGCAGCGTTTCGTCGACGCCTCGAT
>DAISKM010000355.1:0-4411 GCA_036820945.1 Pseudolabrys sp. | reverse complement strand
TCCTTTCGCTCGGGGGCCACATCCGAATGGGCGAGAATGCGATCGGCAGCGAAATGGCCTCGCCGTGTGATGATTGATTTACAGACGGAAATGACCGCCGCGATCTGCCGCAACGGAAAATCGGGATAGTCGAACTCATGGCCAGGGTTCACGATTTCGATACCGATCGAACGGGAGTTGATGTCGGTTTCCCCGGCCCACACAGAGTCCCCTGCATGCCATGCGCGCCTTTCCTCCGGCACGCATTGAACGATGCGGCCGTTTTCGAACACGACGTAATGGGCCGAGACTTTGCTTTCAGCAGTCGTAAGACGTTGCAGCGCTGATTCACCGGTCTTCATCCCAGTGTAGTGCAACAGGATCATGTCCGGCGGACCGCCCTGGCGCTCGTCAAAATTCGGTGACGGCACGACGTCGGCGACAATGAAGGAATCCGGCGAAAAGGCGGGCATGGGCCGGATAGAACCGGTGGGCAAGGGTGATGTGCAAGGGCATCATTCGCTGCCACGTGAAAAAAGCAAGGCTTGTCCACATGCATTGACGCGGCCCGGCGTTACCGCCGTGCCGCGTCATATCGAGTTCTTGCTCTGGGCCTGGACTAGCGGCTGGTCGAGGGCGAACTACCCGACGGCTTCATGCCGCCCGGCCCACCACCGCCTGCGCCCGTGGTCGTTGGACGCGGCGGCTCATAGCGAGCGAAGTTCTGGGCATCTTTGAGCTGATCCTTCGTCGCAGAGAGCTTGAGTTTGGCCACAGCACCATTCTGGCCAGGAATGACGTCGAAAGAATTCGGTGCCAGCGCGACTTCCTTCGCGCCAACGCCCAGGAATCCGCCAACACCGATGATGATGGCTTCGACTTTTCCGCTCTTGTCAAACAGGATGTCGCTGACGTCGCCTATTTTCTCATTGTCAGAGCCGACAACGTCGGTGCCCTTGAACTTGCTGGCAAGCCACTGATCCGGCTTCTGCGAGGATACGAAGTTCAATTTTCCCGAGCTCTCCGGCTTCGCGGCTGGCGCGCTGGGCGATTCTGTCTTTGCCGCCGGAGCGTCGCCGGACGAACTCGGCGGACTGGATGTTTGCGCAAACGCGGCCGTCGCGACGGCTGCGCTCAACGCAGTCGTCAACATCAATCTCTTAAGCATTTAAGCCTCCTCTCGATCGCAAATGAGTCCGCAACGTCAACGCGTGGCCATGATCGACGTTCCCAAGTGACAGAACAGTGGCGGAATTTGAAAATTGGAACCGAACTAGGCGCGCTGCGCCGCAACACGTTCAGCAGCGGCGTCCACTTCTTCGCGCGGCCGGCGCACGACAGTCACCGTGCAAGGCGCCTCCGCTACAACGCGGGCGGACACGCTGCCAAGATAGCGGCGCACGATCGAGCTTCCGCGCGCTCCGATCACGATGTGATCGACGCGATTATGCCGGGCGTAATCAATAAGCTGGCCCGCAGGATCGGTTGATTCCAGCACGTGATAGGTGATGCGCTCAGGCGCTATCGGAATTGAGCGCGCCCAGTGCTTGAGTTCGATGAGACGACCGAGGTGCGGGTTGCGACCCTGGGCATCCTCGAGATCGTCAAGCGAAAGACGCGCGATCTTCAGCACGTTCACGCAAGCAAGCCGCGAGTTCGATTCAGTCGCCAGGATTCGTCGCACTGCAATGGCCAGTGACTGGTTCAGCCCATCATTCCCGGGTTCAAGATCAATCGCTGCCACGACTATTGGCGCGTTGGCGAGGTGACTGGTCAGAGCAGGGCGCGCGCGTTCGGGCTGGCGATTGACGCGGAGCCAACGCCAAAAGACGGTGAAAATGCCGTCGTGTCGCATCCGGGCAGCGCGCGTGGTGAGGGGCACCTGATCCGGATGCTGAAGATCAAAGGCGAGCTGGGCCGCCGTGGCATAACGTGCCGCCGGATCGGTTTCCAGGCACCGCAGGATGATTTCCTGTAGCCATGGGGGCACGGCGGCATTCCGAGCCCGCGGCGGAACCGGATCCCGCCACAGCCGCCGGCGCCAGTTATTCACTCCCTCGGGGTCGCCAAACGGGCGCCCGCCGGTCGCAAGAAAATACAGAATGACTCCAAGCGAGAACAGATCGCTGCGGGGGTCGTTGCGCTGACCAAGGACCTGCTCTGGCGAAATGTAGGCGCCGGTTCCGACCGGTCCTTCGGCTTCCTCTTGCACCAGGTCAGGCAGTTGGTCGTGCCGCGAGAGGCCGAAATCGATCAGCACCGCGTCTTCACCACGCAGGGTTACGTTGCTCGGCTTGAGATCGAGATGGATCACGTGCTGGCGGTGGATGTCGTGCAGCGCAAAGGCAATCTTTGCGCCAATAGCTGCAACTTCGTTCGGTATCAGCGGCACGCGGGCGAGGAGCGACTTCACCGACGCGCCTGCGATGAATTCCATCACGATGTAGGGGCGCTCGAAATCACCGGCGGCGATAAAAGTTGGAATGTGAGGCCCGGTGAGACGCGGCAGGATCATCTGCTCGACCTCGTAGCCTATGATCGTGAGAGGATCTTCGCCGGGCCGCAGCAGCGGGATTTTCATGACCATCGGCGGACCACTTCCGTCGCGTGTTACGCGCCAGAAGCTGGCCATTCCGCCAGACTCGAGCGGCTCGACGAGTCGAAATCCGTCGATTATTTGTCCGGCCTGGAGATCGCGACGGTTCACACCTCAGGCTCCCTCGATCAATCGGTCGCTCAAGATCGCCGGCAATCCGGCTTCGCGCACCTTTCGACCGGCCGTTTCGTTGTCGTAAGGGACACGGACATAGGTCAGAGCGTTTCGCTCTGTGTCGAGCGCCCCGTAGCAAGCGGTGGGATTGAAATCGCGCGGCTGCCCGACCGAGCCGAGCACGGCAAGCCAGCGTCGATTTGTCAGTAAGGGGATTTCCACGGCCTGCACGGGCTGAAAGCCCGCAATCTTCCCCGTCGAAGACAGGTGGAATAGTTCGGGCACGTGCACATGACCACAGAAAGTGGCGTGCGCTTGCGTCGCCATGAAACTGCGCGAGGCTGACGGCACGTCGGTAATATATTCCCAGTGCGTGGGGGCGTGAGCACTCGCATGGACGAACAGCCGGCCGTTGTCGTTGAAGGTCAGCGGTAGTTGGGCGAGGAATTCCCGCTGGGTGCTGTCGAGGCGAGGTCGTGTCCATTCAATCGCTTCGGCGGCGATCGAATTCATGCCGCCCGGACCGCTGCCGATTGCAGCATCATGGTTGCCAAGCAACGCCACGGCGCCAGCCTCGACCTCGCGCATCACGGTGTCGACGACGTAGCCCGGATCGGCGCCATATCCGACGTAATCGCCGAGAAAGACGAAGCGGCTGATCCCGGTACGCCGGGCATGATCGAGGGTCGCCTCGAGCGCTTCCCGGTTCGCATGAATGTCGCTGAGCAATCCAATCCACATAAGTTGCAACGCCTGGCGAAGGCCGGAGGCAACGTTTCTTTAAGTTTAACCGCCGTTAATGGCGGTGATCTGCCGCGACACTGCACTTCGGGAGGATTGGGCCCAGGTTTCTTGACGGCCACATAATCCCATGATATCCCACGATTTCCCAATTCGGGACAGTTTGACCAGCAGCGTGGCTGTTAGGGCGGGCTCGCGGGCGGTGCCGGGCGAGCGCCCGAGCAGCGTCCCCGGTTGCGTTCGGCAGGTGTGGAGTAGGGGGCATGGACCGCTTCGTGGCGAATTTCACGTTGCGGCTGGACTCCAAGGGGCGAGTCTCGATCCCTGGCCCGTTTCGGTCAGTACTCACGCGCGATGGTCTCGAGGGTCTCTATTGCTATCCGGCGCTCGATCGCCCCGCGATCGATGCCGGCGGAAATGCGCTGATGGCGGAGATCGAAGCCCTGATCGGACGCTACGCGCCGTTTTCGGATCAGCGCGAGCAGTTTGCGTTGGCGCTGTATGGCACGAGCGAAACGCTGAAGATCGACGGCGAGGGGCGCGTCGTGTTGAGCGAGAACCTGAAGCGGCATGCGGGAATTACCGAAACGGTGGCGTTTGTCGGTCTCGGCAACAAGTTTCAGATCTGGGAGCCTGGACGTTTCAAGAGCGAGCTCGCGGAGGCCACCCAAAAGGTGCGCGCGCTCAAAGAAGAGCTGGGGTCCCAGGTAGCGGCGCGCGACGCGCTCGGAGCACGGGAATGACGGCGGGCGGCGGCGGCTCGGCTGTCGCTGGCGGACCGGCCCTCCACATTCCCGTGCTCGGCGCTTCCGTGATCGAGTTTCTCCAGCCGCGCGACGGGGGCGCCTACATTGATGCCACGTTTGGCGCCGGCGGCTACACCCGCGCAATCCTGGCGGCTGCCGACTGCAAGGTCATCGGCATCGATCGCGATCAAGCCGCCATTGCACTGGGTGCTGATGTCGTCGAGCAGTTCGGAGG
>DAISKM010000354.1:0-4422 GCA_036820945.1 Pseudolabrys sp. | reverse complement strand
ACGATCGCGACAGGCAGGAAGGCCAGCAGTACGCCAATGACAAAGCGCGCCGCCGCCCACTGCGTGAACATTTCCTTCGTCAGCGCCCAGATCCGACCGAAATAGATCGTCAGCAGCGCGAGAATCGCGCCAAGTTGGATAAGGATCGCAAACGATTTGCCAAAATCATCGTCCCCCCATCCGAACACATGCTCCAGCAACAGCAAGTGCCCGGTCGACGAAACCGGCAGATATTCCGTCAGTCCCTCGACGATACCGAGAACGGCCGCTTTGATCAGATCGATATTTGCCGCTGCCGGGCCAAGCATGGCCGCCCTGATGGATTCCATAAAATGCTCCGGAGGATTTGCGCCCCTACTGACGCGATGCTGTAGGCCAGCGCTTTTGACCTAAAGGCCCTGACGACGCAACGAAAAAAGACGGTAATTCGTGATGGTTTGCACCTCAGTGGCAGCTTTCTATAGTGCAGATGCTGATTCCCTCCATGAGGCGCGCGCCGTCTCTTCGCACGTGATGTTGACCCTTTTTCATCAACCGCTTTGCCCCCATTCACGCTACGTGCGGCTCATCCTGGGCGAGTACGGGATCGCTGCCCGGCTGGTGGAAGAGCGTTTCTGGGAACGGCGGGAAGAATTCCTGCTGATCAATCCTGCCGCGGAGTTGCCTGTACTGGTGACCGATGGCCAGCCCCCGATACCGGGGGCGGCTATTGTTGCCGAGTACATCGAGGAAACCGGTCTTGGAGGAAACGGCGCGGATCGGCTGCTGCCATCGCAAACCGGCCCGCGGGTCGAAGTGCGTCGTCTGGCCAACTGGTTCAACAACAAATTCCATGCCGAGGTCAGCGGGCCGCTGGTTAACGAAAGGGCATTCAAACGCCATATGACGGAGGAACAGGGTGGCGGTCCTCCCAGTACCGAAGCGCTGCGCGCCGCCCGCCAGAATATCCGCTATCATCTGGCGTATATCGGCTGGCTCGTGCGCACGCGTGATTGGCTCGCGGGAGACAGGCTGAGCCTGGCCGATCTGGCCGCAGCCGCGCATTTATCGGCCGCCGATTATTTGGGCGAAGTACCGTGGAACGAAGACGAAGCGACAAAAAACTGGTACGCGCGGATAAAGTCGCGCCCGTCATTCCGGGCAATCCTGGCCGACACACAGGCCGGTCTTCCGCCCTCGAAAACATACGCCGACCTCGATTTTTGAAAGAGCGTGCCGCGATCAAAGCCGCGCTTGCGGACAAAGCGCGCTTGCAAGGATTTGATGCGTTCGGTGTCACTGGACCCGACGCCGTACCTGAATTGAAATCGCGGCTTGAAAGCTTCTTGGCCGACGGCGCGCACGGCGACATGACATGGCTGGCATTGACTGCCGATCGCCGCGTTTCCCCTCAGGTCATGTGGCCAGAGACACGCTCCATCATCATGCTCGGAATGAACTACGGACCTGACGAGGATCCGCTCGCCATTCTGAAAATGCGCACGCGCGGCGCGATCTCGGTCTATGCCAGGGGAGATGACTATCACGATATCATCAAGGCACGCCTGAAAGAATTGGCGCGCTGGTTGATCACCAGCGCAGGCGGCGAGGTTAAAGTATTTGTCGATACCGCCGCGGTTATGGAAAAGCCCCTCGCCGCTCAGGGTGGCCTTGGATGGCAAGGCAAACACACAAACCTTGTCTCCCGCCGGTACGGGTCATGGCTTTTTCTGGGCTCGATTTTCACCACCCTCGACCTGCCGCATGATTCGCCCGAGCCAGACAGTTGCGGCAGTTGTCGGGCCTGCCTCGACATTTGTCCGACGGCGGCGTTTCCGGCGCCATACCGCCTCGATGCGAGACGGTGCATCTCCTATCTCACGATTGAACATAAAGGCCCGATCCCGCGCGATCTGCGCGCCGCCATGGGCAATCGGATCTATGGCTGCGACGATTGTCTTGCCGTCTGTCCCTGGAACAAGTTCGCAAGCGATGGTCGTGAAGCCAGGCTCGCTGCGCGGGCAACTTTGCGCGCACCCAGTCTTACCGACTTGGTCCGCCTCGACGATGCGCAATTTCGTGCGCTCTTTTCCAAGACATCGATCAAGCGCACCGGGCGCGACCGGTTTATCAGAAATGTGCTGATCGCCATCGGCAACTCAGCAGACGGAGCACTCGCGCTTGAAGCCGAACGGTTGCTCGGCGACGCATCGCCTCTGGTGCGCGGCGCTGCGGTATGGGCATTGTCGAAACTGCTGCCGCGGGCAGAATTCGAAACATTGGCCTCACGACGACAAAACGACTCGGACCCCGATGTAAGGGAGGAGTGGGCCGCTGCGCTCGCCTAGAATTCCTTTACGGCTCCTATCAGCCGCTCGATGTCTTCGGGGCGGGAGAGCCGGTGATCGCCATCCTTGATCAGCGTCAGAACAACATCGTCGCGGGAAAAACGCGAAACAAGTTCTATGGCGTGCCTCCACGGCACATCCGGATCTTCGACGCCCTGCAGGATATGCACCGGACAGCGCGTTTCGATCAGACCACCGAGCAGCAGATGCCTGCGACCGTCCTCGATCAACACGCGCGTGATCGGGTAGGGCTCTTCACCGTACGCTGATGGTCGCATCCAGGTTCCCGTTCGCTCGATCTGCTGTCTGGTGGCGTCCGGGAACTGCTTCCACATCAGCTCTTCGGTGAAATCGACTGCTGGCGCGATCAAAACCATTCCGGCAATCGGCGCCGCGCCCGGACGTTCGGACACGGCCTTGGCCAACAGCAATGCCAGCCACCCTCCCATCGAGGACCCGATCAGCACCTGCGCGCCCTGTGCAAACTGAAGATAGACGGCCACGCTTTCCTCCAGCCACCGGCTTATGGTCCCGTCAGTGAAAGCGCCGCCCGATTCGCCATGACCGGAATAGTCGAACCGCACATATGCGCGCCCCTCGCTTGCCGCCCAGCGATCGAGCGCCTCCGCCTTCGTACCTTTCATGTCGGACTTGAACCCGCCGAGCCAGACCAGGCCGGGGCTCCTGCCCTCACGGGTCCGAACGGCAATAGTTCTCTTTGGCGAAGATTCTACGACGAGAGAGACGAGGCGAGCTTCACTCATGGTTGATTCAATGGACGCCGGTGAGGACCGCCCTTTCTTGTCCGCAAGATACCCATGATGCAAGAGGCAACCGTTGCCCAGGCCATCTGCGCCGTCTATACCTTTGAATTCGCCACGCGGCATTTTGAGGCTGCAATCATTCGAAAGACACTTCGGTTCGAGATCACACACTAATGTCGAGTTTTCCCGCATCCGCAGCACCGTCCGTCGAGAACGGTCCGCATGCCGATGCGGACGACATTGTGCGCGGCAAGTCGCTCAGCCCCGTTGCACCGCGTGCCCCGACTGCGGTGCTTGTGGTCGTACCCACACTCGATGGGGGCGCTTCGGATGCAGCGGCCGTTGAGCTTGTGCGCATTCTTGCTGGAGCCGGGTACGCGGGCATCGTGGTGTCGCGCGCGGGGCGGCTGGTGGCGGACATCACCACAGCGGGAGCAGAATTTGTCGCGCTCGATGTTTCGAGCAACAATCCCATCCTCATGTTGCGCAATGCCGTCGTTCTGACGCGGCTGGCAAGAGAACGGCGATGCGCGGCGATTCACGCCTTCGGCCGCGCGGGCGCCTGGAGCGCGCTGATCGCTGCGCGGTTGTGCGGAATTGAGTTTGTCACCAGCTGCCACAAAGGCTTCCGTGAACAGAATTTGTTCAAACGGCTTTACAACGGGATCATGGCGCGCGGAGATTGCGTCATAGCTTCGAGCGAGCAAATCGCTCAGCTGATCAACGACCGCTACGGCACGCCATGGAGCAGGATCACCGTGGTGCCCTGCAGCATCGACTTGGAGCGGTTTAATCCGGAAGCTGTTTCGCGTGAGCGCATCGAGGCGATACGCACAGCCTGGGGCGTCAAGCGTGAGACCAAGGTCATTCTGATCAGCGGCCGCATTCTGCGCCGCAAAGGCCATCACATCGTCGTCAAGGCGGTGAAGCGGCTTAAGGAAATGGGATTGAAGGATTTTTTGTGCGTCTTCGTGGGCGAAGATCGGGGCCGCAGCCGCTACACCGGCGAGTTGTGGGATCTCGTGCTGACGACGGGCACCATGGACGTCTTTCGTATGGCCTCGCCTGTACCCGACATGCCGGCCGCCTATGCCGCTGCATCGGTCGTAGTCTCGGCAGCGGTGCAGCCGGAAGGCGTCCAGCGCGCAATTCTCGAAGGCCAGGCCATGGCGCGGCCCGTTATCGTGTCCGATCTTGGCGCGGGTCCTGACGTGGTGCTCACTGCGCCTGCGGTGCCTGAAAGCAAGATTGCCGGACTTCGCTTCAATGCCGGCGACGATGCGGCCCTGGCGGCGGCATTGCTGCGACTGTTCTCAATGCCGGAGCTGAAC
>DAISKM010000353.1:758-4424 GCA_036820945.1 Pseudolabrys sp. | reverse complement strand
GAAATGGTGCCGCGAGGGCAACGGCCCCGACATTCTCGAAATGCTCACCTATCGATACCGCGGGCATTCGATGTCAGACCCGGCCAAATATCGCACCCGTGAAGAGGTGGACGAGATCCGCACGCATCATGATCCGATCGACATGGCGCGACAGCGCATCCTTGAAAAGAAATTCGCCAATGAGGAGGCGCTAAAGAAAATCGACGCCGAGATACGCGACCAGGTCAATCAAGCCGCCGAGTTCGCTACGCATGATCCGGAGCCAGACCCCTCAGAACTTTATACGGATGTTTATCGCTAAGATCGTGTTGTCCTCAAAGCCATAAAGCCCATGCCGACCGAAGTGCTCATGCCCGCGTTGTCGCCCACGATGGAGAAGGGCAACCTTGCCAAATGGCTTAAGAAAGAGGGTGACAAGATCAAGTCGGGCGACGTGATCGCGGAGATCGAAACCGACAAAGCGACGATGGAAGTCGAAGCGGCGGACGAGGGCACGCTCGGCAAAATCCTGGTGCCCGAAGGCACCGCCGATGTTGCGGTCAATACGCCGATCGCAGTGATCCTCGGCGAAGGCGAGGACAAGGGGGCAATCAAGGCGATTAAACCATCTCAAGAGTCCGCGCCGCCGGTGAAAGCCCAGAAGCAAGAGGCAAAGACACAGGACACGCCGGCCCCAAAGCCCTCCAAGGCTCCCGAGGCGCCCGTCCAGCACATCGCCAGCGACCCTGACATTCCGGAAGGCACTGAAATGGTGACCATGACGATGCGCGAGGCATTGCGCGACGCCATGGCCGAGGAAATGCGGCGCGATAAGGATGTCTTCGTCATGGGCGAAGAGGTCGCCGAGTATCAGGGCGCCTATAAGGTCACGCAGGGTCTCTTGCAGGAATTCGGCGCCAACCGGGTGATCGATACTCCGATCACCGAGCATGGCTTTGCCGGCCTTGGCATCGGCGCTGGGCTTGCCGGTCTAAAACCCGTTATCGAGTTCATGACTTTCAATTTCGCCATGCAGGCGATGGACCAATTGATCAACTCTGCGGCCAAAACGCTCTATATGTCCGGCGGGCAGATGGGGTGTCAGATTGTTTTCCGCGGTCCAAACGGTGCGGCCGCGCGCGTCGCGGCCCAGCACAGCCAGGACTATGCAGCCTGGTATTCGAACATTCCTGGCTTGAAGGTCATTGCCCCCTCGACCGCCGCCGATGCCAAGGGCTTGTTGAAAGCGGCGATACGTGATCCCAATCCGGTGATTTTCCTCGAAAATGAAATCTTGTACGGGCATTCGTCGCCAGTCCCGAAGCTCGACGACTTTGTGCTGCCGATCGGAAAAGCAAAAATTGTGCGGCAGGGCAACGATGTGACCATCGTCTCCTGGGCCATGGGGATGACGTACGCGCTCAAAGCCGCCGAAGAACTGGCGAGCGAGGGCATCGACGCCGAGGTGATCGATTTACGCACAATCAGGCCGATGGACACCGAAACGATTGTTGCTTCCGTCCAAAAAACCGGTCGGGCCGTAACGGTTGAGGAAGGCTGGCAGCAGTCCGGCGTGGGTGCGGAAATTGCCGCGCGCATCATGGAGCACGCCTTCGATTATCTCGACGCGCCGGTCGCGCGCGTGGCCGGAAAAGACGTGCCGATGCCTTACGCCGCCAATCTCGAGAAGCTGGCGCTGCCTTCGGTCGCCGAGGTGATCGAAGCCGCCAAGGCCGTTTGCTACCGGTAGGTCGGGATGCCCACCAACATCCTCATGCCGGCGCTGTCGCCCACGATGGAGAAGGGCAACCTCGCCAAGTGGGTTAAGAAAGAGGGCGACAAGATCAAGTCGGGCGACGTCATTGCCGAAATCGAAACTGACAAGGCGACGATGGAGTACGAGGCCATCGAGGATGGCACGCTGGCCAAGATCGTGGTGCCGGAGGGCACACAGGACGTCGCGGTCAATTCCGTAATTGCCGTGCTGGCGGGCGAGGGCGAAGATGTGAAAGCGGCCGCGAGCGCAGCGAAGAGCGCACCTCCCCAAAAGGCAGCCGAGAAAAAGGTCGAACCCGCTGCCGCTGCGCCCCAACCTTCGCCGCAACGGCCAGCGGAAGCAGGCGCTGCGCCGCGTCCTCAGAAGCCGTCGTCGCCGGCGACGGTTGAGGCACCAGCCGCGCGTGGAAACCGGATTTTTTCCTCACCGCTCGCGCGCCGATTGGCGAAAGAGGCCAACATCGACCTCAATCGGGTGCAGGGCTCTGGGCCGCACGGGCGCATTATTGCGCGCGACATCGAGCAGGCGAAATCCGGAAAAGGTTTGCGCGCACCGAGCATCGCACCGGCCGGCGGAGCGGTGATTGCTCCGGCAATGTCCGATGCGCAGGTCCGCGCGCTCTTTGAGGACGGCTCATATGAGCTCATTCCGCATGACAACATGCGCCGCACCATTGCGCAGCGGCTCACGGCCTCGGTGCAGACCATCCCGCATTTCTACGAAACGATGGATTGCGACATCGGCCGGCTGACAGCCGCGCGTGAGGAGATTAATGCCGCCGCGCCGAAGGGAAAGGACGGCAAGCCGACCTACAAGCTTTCCGTCAATGATTTCGTTATCAAGGCGCTTGCGGTCGCACTCCAGCGCATTCCCGACGCCAATGTGAGCTGGACCGATGCCGGATTGCTCAAGCACAAGCATTCCGATATCGGGGTTGCCGTCGCGTTGCCGGGAGGGCTGATCACGCCGATCGTGCGCCGCGCCGAAGGCAAATCGCTGTCGGCGATTTCCAACGAGATGCGGGATCTGGCGGCGCGCGCAAGAGAGCGCAAACTCAAGCCGCACGAATATCAGGGCGGCACCTCGTCTGTGTCGAACCTGGGAATGTACGGCATCAAGGATTTCACCGCCGTGATCAATCCGCCGCAATCGACGATTTTGGCCGTTGGAACAGGGGAAGAGCGGGCGGTGGTGCGCAGCGGACAGCTTGCCGTCGCGACGATCATGAGCGTGACGCTGTCCTGCGACCATCGCGCGATCGATGGTGCGCTCGGCGCCGAGCTCATTCGCGAATTCAAAACCTTGATCGAAAATCCAGTGATGATGGTGGTGTAACGTCGCGCCGTTCGCGTCGTCCTGGAAATCGCCGACACGTTGCGCGAAGCCGCCTAGGTTCCTTTCGGGGCGTCCGCTGGCTTGAGTCCCTTCGCCTTGAACGCCGCCTGCGCTTCCGGCGTATGCAGGAATTTGATCAGCGCATTCGCCGCCTCCGCCTGCTGACTGCCGGCGCCAACTCCCGCCGCATACACCGTGATGTTGTTCAGTTCGGGAGGCAGTGGGCCAACCAAATCGACGCCTGCGACGGATATTACTTCCGTTATTTTGGTTTGGCGGATTAGGCGATGTCATTGAAAACATTGATTAAGCGAAAATCGGCGCTGCCCATGTTGCATTCATGTTGCGTACCAAAGATTCCCCAGCATTTTCGACGTTCCGAAATAGTCACGGCGAATGACGGCGACTCCGTGCGACATGGTCGCGACATGGAAGGGACTTTGGTCCTAGCTCACGAAGCTGCGGGCCGGGACTCAATACATTGTGGACCCGGCAAAAATATTTTTATTCGACTAAGCCTTTGATGCGCCTTCCTGCGCATTCCACGCTTCGTGGACTTCTCCAATCCTTCGTTG
>DAISKM010000353.1:0-748 GCA_036820945.1 Pseudolabrys sp. | reverse complement strand
ACTTTCGCTTCTTTGTTCGCGGGAGGCCGGTTGACCGGATACGCAAACATCACCATTAACCGACCCAGTTGGTAACAAATGGAGTCGGCAGATGACGGACACAAACGATGGCTACTGCTGGGGCGCGGATGCGATAGGAAAGGCAATCGACCGCAACCGACGACAAACATACATGCTGATTGAGAACGGTTACCTTCCATGCGTGGCGAAGGTGGGCGGCATTTACTTCGCGCCGCGAGCCGCACTGAAGCGTCAGATGAACGCGCTGGCCGAACAGCATGAGGAGTCCGCAGCGTGACCGACGGCACCAAGGGCGACCCCGACAAAAATGTAACGCGGCTAAACGCTCCAGCTGTGGCGCGTCGCGTGATGATTGCGGGATGGAATACGCTCTCGCAATCCGACTTTAACAACGCCGCTGATTTGGCCGTTCACCTTGGCAGTGCAACGGCCACTGCGGCCACGCTGCTGTGGCTACGCAGGGCTTGGGAAGACATTTAATCAAAACAGAAGGCCGGTCCCCGCATGGGCAACCGGCCTTATTGAAGTTTCTACGTGACCACGCCGTCACGTACCACAGGGGCCGACGCCCCCGAAAGGTGTACGGAGTAATGCGCGGAAATACGGGGCTGCGCAAGCCTACTTTAGAAGAAATTGCGCGTGTTCTCGGGGGAGAAATTTCAGCGGGACAGGTGAAGGCTCCGGGTCCGGGGCACAGTGCGCAAGATCGTTCGCTTAGTGTCAAGCT
>DAISKM010000352.1:0-4424 GCA_036820945.1 Pseudolabrys sp. | reverse complement strand
ATGTCAGGACGTCCGGCGACTCGACCAGATAAAAATTGAAGTAGCCGGCATTCCCGGAAATTGCCTGATGGCGTCGGCCGAACAGGAAGCCCGGAACCGCAAGTCTCTCCAGCAGATGCTCGCCCTGAAACCATGCGTCGAATTCGGCCTCACGGCCGGCACGACAATCGTTCCAGATCGCGAGAATTCCCGGTTGTCGCTCAGCCATCGTTATTTTGCGGCCACGACCATGATCTCGACCTTGTAGTCGGGCGAGGCCAGCTTCGCCTCCACGGTCGCGCGCGCGGGCGTGTTGCCGGGCGCGACCCAGGCATCCCATACCGCGTTCATTTCGGCGAAATTGGCCATGTCGGTGATCCAGATATTGGCCGACAACAGTTTCGATTTATCGGTGCCGGCCTTGGCGAGAAAGCCCTCAATCTGCTTCAGGATGTCCTTTGTCTGATCGGTGATGTTCTTGCCTTTCGGGTTATCGGCCACGATGCCAGCGAGGTAGACGGTATTGCCGTTTACCACCACCTTGCTCATGCGCGGTCCGACGTCGTGCCGTTCTATGGCCATGTCTCTCCCCCCTTAAAAAAATTTTGGAAGTTGCCGCGTCTTCCTAACGATCTTTGACAACTTTGGGAACCTGCACCGCCTGCGCGACTTAACGCTTGAAACAATTCTCACGGAGACGCGCCATGGGTTGGTTTTCCGCAGACATGCAGACGATGAAGGACCTCTTCCTGCACAGCATGCAGGACATCTATTACGCCGAGCATCAGATCGAAAAAGCCCTTCCCGATATGGTCTCGAAGGCGTCCGATGTCGAACTCAAAAAGGGGTTCCAGACCCATCTCAAGCAAACAAGGGGGCAGATCAAGCGGCTCAACCAGGCGTTCAAGAAACTGAAGGTCAAGCCGCAAGGGACCAAATGCCCGGCGATCGACGGCATCATCGACGAAGCGAACGAGATCGCGGGCGAGGTCGACGACAAGATGGTGCTCAACGCTGCGCTGATTGCGGCGGCACAGGCCGTCGAGCATTACGAAATCACGCGCTACGGCACCCTCGTGGCATGGGCTAGGCTATTGGGCCATAGCGACGTCGCCAAAGTCCTGAATATGAACCTGAAGGAAGAGAAGGCCACCGACAAGAAGCTGAATGGGCTTGCCAAGCGCAAGATCAATCGCAAGGCGGCGGCGCGCCAGCGCAAGCGGCCCGGCAGGCTCGAACGGACACAAGATGCGTTGATGGAGGCGGCAGCCGGAATTCCGGCTGTTTAGTACCGGTCGAGGGCGTGCGCCAGGACTTTTCGCATCACGTTCGGCAGCGCCTCATTGTGGAGATCGCCAAGCTTCGCCCAGCGCGCACCTTTCGGGGCGGGCGTCGTGCTTGGCACCTGTGCGATGAACACTGCAAGCTCGAGCGGAAAATGCGTGAACACGTGCCGCACGATGCCTTGAATGCGTCGCCATCGGACGTCGGCGCCAAGCACGGGCGCCGAGTCCTGCGCCCGGCTGTCCCTGAAATCGTGCGTCCATTCGGTGCCTGGAACTTCCATCATTGACGCGAGCAAGCCCTTTGCAGGACGCCGACGCAGCAGCACGCGCGCGTCCGCGCGCAATGCAACAAATGCGGCCCCTCGGTGCACGCGGCCATCTCGCTTGGGCGCCTTGCGCGGAAATGTCTCCTGATCGCCGCGAGCACTCGCAGCGCACGCGCGGTTCCACGGGCACAGCGCGCAGGCCGGACGCTTCGGCGAGCAGATGGTCGCGCCAAGATCCATCAAGGCCTGCGCGAAATCACCGGACCGTTGCGGCGGACGCAACGAAGCAGCGAGTTCCTCGATCGCTGCCTTCGCCGCCGGCAATTGGGACTCGACCACGAACAGGCGCGATACCACGCGCTCGACATTGCCATCGACCGGCACAGCGGGGAGATCGAAAGCGATCGCGGCCACCGCGGCGGCAGTATAGGCGCCAACGCCGGGCAACGCGCGCAGAGCGCCGATATTGTCGGGAAACTGACCGCCGTGTCGCTCGACAACCGCTCTCGCGCAGGCGTGCATGTTTCGTGCGCGCGCGTAATAGCCGAGCCCGGCCCAGACTCGCAGCACATCATCGAGACTTGCTTTGGCAAGCGCATTCACGGTCGGCCAGCGCAAAAGAAATCGGGCGTAATAGGGTCCGACCGCCTTCACCGTGGTCTGCTGCAGCATGATCTCCGACAGCCAGACACGGTAAGGATCCGCGTGCTCGCCGCGCCGCGCGCGCCACGGCAAGACGCGGGCATGCCGGTCGTACCAGGCCAGCAGATCAGCCGGATCCGGCCTGTCGATTTTCTTTCGCCGCGGCAATCGGACTGCTACGGTCATGGCGCCGACCATGGCACATGGGGCGCTCGCATGACCAAGTCCTCGCGCAGTTTTCCCCGACCGCTTTCCGAATTGCTTGGTGCCACCCTGGGGGACGCGCTCAAGGCGCAGGGCTTCGCCTCAACCGAGATCATTTCGCGCTGGCGGGATATCGTCGGATCCGAGATCGCCGCCCATAGCGAGCCGCTCAAAATCAATTGGCCACGCCCTTTCGGCGAACAGGCGCCGGAACCTGCCACCTTGGTGGTTCGCGTTGAAGGCCCGGCGGCGCTCGAAATACAGCATCTCTCGGCCGTCATCCTCGAGCGGGTCAATCGTTTCTTCGGTTGGCAGGCAATCGGGCGAATTGCCTTGCGCCAGGCTCCCCTCAAGCACCGCAAGACGATGGCGCCAGCTGCTCCCGATCCGGCGGCGGCCGCTCAAATCGCCGAGACGTTGCCCGACGTCAAGGACGAGAACTTGCGGCAGGCGCTCGCTCGGCTGGGCGCGGCGATCAAGCGAAATTGAGCCCTCCGACCGCCTTGGCAGCCTGGCCCGGCATTGCCACAATTGTGCTGTCCAGCTAGCCAGTGACGGCATAAACCGCCATCTCAGCCTCAGGAGCCTCAGTTGCAGATCACCCGCCGCGAATTTTGCCAGAGCACGGCTGCCTTGGCGTTTGCCGCCGCGCTGACAAGTGTTTCTTCCCTTCCGCCTTTTCTCGCCGAGGCTTCGGCTCAAACAATTCCTCCGGCGGAACTGATGAAACCCGACTCGTTGCCGGAGATGGCGATCGGTAACGACAAGGCGCCGGTGACCGTTATCGAATATGCCTCGATGACGTGTCCGCATTGTGCGCATTTTCAGGAAACCACATTTCCTGAGCTGAAGAAGCGTTACATCGACACCGGCAAAGTGCGGTACATTTTCCGCGAGTTTCCGCTCGATAATCTCGCCGCAGCCGCTTTCATGCTGGCGCGGTGCGCTGCCAAGGATGATAGCGAAAGATATTTTGCCTTCATCGACACGCTGTTCCGTCAGCAGCGGCAATGGGCAATCGAAAAACCGATCCCGCCTTTGCTCGCGATTGCCAAACAGGCTGGCTTAACGGAACAGACTTTCAACGCCTGTCTCGCGAATCAGCAGATGCTCGACGGCATCGAAAGCATCCGCCAACGCGCCGTCGACAAGTTCAAGGTTCAGTCGACGCCTACCTTTTTCATTAATGGAACGCAGCATCCGGGAGCCTTGACGATCGACGACATGGCCAAGGTGATCGACCCCTATCTCAAGGGCTGACAAGGGTTTTTTGGCCTGGGTTCCGAGCGACGCCGCTGGGGCGGGCTTGGGTATTTTTTCCGACGTTCCCGAAAAGTATGGAAAACCACGATCCGCTTTGGGACGGCAGTTGCCCTTGCAGGCGCGCCGATTCATTCTCCGGCCCGACACCGAACCGGGCCGGCCAAGCCCCGGAACGGTCTAGCGAATCGTCGGGCACAAATCCCGCCCGGGCCAAGCCCGCCGGCAGGCAAAGGAAGGTCGTAACCGGTCATGCGTCAACGAAAAGAAGGGTGAGGCCCACCGCATGAAACTCACACGACTGCGCCTGCTCGGCTTCAAATCCTTTGTCGAGCCGACCGATTTCCTGATCGAGCCGGGCCTGACCGGTGTGGTCGGGCCGAACGGCTGCGGAAAGTCGAACCTCGTTGAAGCATTGCGCTGGGTCATGGGCGAGTCCTCGCACAAGTCCATGCGTGCCGCATCCATGGACGACGTGATCTTCTCCGGTTCCAACACCCGCCCCGCAAGAAACAACGCCGAAGTTGCGATCGCCATCGACAATACGACGCGCGCGGCGCCGGCCGCTTTCAACGATCAGGACTCGCTCGAAATCGCGCGCCGGATCGAGCGTGAATCCGGCTCAAACTATCGCATCAATGGGCGCGAAGTGCGCGCGCGCGATGTGCAGATTCTCTTTGCCGACGCTTCTACAGGTGCCCGGTCGCCGGCACTCGTGCACCAGGGCCGCATAGGCGAGATCATCCAGGCCAAGCCGGAACAGCGCCGCCGCGTACTGGAAGAAGCC
>DAISKM010000351.1:3090-4431 GCA_036820945.1 Pseudolabrys sp. | reverse complement strand
CATTTTACCATCGATCATAACGGCGCCAGCACCGTCGGGCATGGCGGTCACAATTTTTTTCGCGAACGCCACTTCCGCCGGATCAGGCGAATAGACTTTCTTGGCGATTTCGATTTGCGACGGGTGCAGCGACCAGGCGCCGACGCATCCCATGAGAAATGCATTACGGAATTGGACCTCGCACGCGGCCGGATCCGAAAAATCCGCGAACGGCCCATAGAAGGGCTTGATGCCGGCGGCGGCGCAGGCATCGACCATCTTTGCAATCGTATAATGCCAGAGATCCTGCTGGGACGTCGCACGCGGCCCGTCATCTTGCGCGTCCGCAAGAACCTTATACTCCGGATGGCCGCCGCCGACCCGCGTCGTCTTCATGGCTCGAGAGGCGGCAAGATCGGCGGGCCCCAGGCTCATGCCATGCATGCGAGGCGAAGCTGTCGCGATGCTCTCCACATTGTTGACGCCCTGCGCCGTTTCGAGAATGGCATGGATGAGGATCGGCTTTTTCAACTGATGTTTGGCCTCGAGCTGCGCCAGCAACTGGTCGAGATAGTAGATGTCCCATGGTCCATCCACTTTAGGCAGCATGATCACGTCGAGCTTGTTGCCGACGGCGGCTACGATGTCGATGATGTCGTCGAGGGCCCATGGCGAGTTGAGTGCGTTGATGCGCGTCCATAGCCCGGTCGAGCCAAAATCAATCGTCCTGGCCATCTCGATAAAGCCTTTGCGCGCAGCCTCCTTTGCGTCGATCGGGATGGCGTCTTCCAGGTTGCCGAGTATGACGTCCACCTGCTGTAGAAGCTCGCGCACCTTCGCGCGCACTTTTTCATTATGCGGCGGTATGAAATGGATCATGCGCTCGAGACGCACGGGCACTTCGCGCAAGGGCGCGGGCGCGCCGATGGCGAGCGGTGCAAAGAACTGGCGTGGCAGTCTCATGAAAGCATCCAAACCCGGCTCTGCTTAGAGCAATGCAAAGGCGGCGCCAAGTAGGCCAAATTGTGGGCAGGAAATTCGACGAAAGGCTTACTCGGAAACTAGCGGGCTTCGCGCCGCTTCCTCTCTGCCTCATCCCATGTCGTCAAGGCCTGGTAGTCCGGCACAAACCCGAGCCCTTTCTGCGCGTCCGACGACAGCACCGATTGTGACGTCACGACGTCTATCACCGCAGGCGCATTTTGCAGCGCGCGCTGAAGGGCACCTTGAAGGTCCGCCGGACTCTCGACGCGGCGCGGCTCTTCGTTGTGAATGACGCGATCGACGACGGTGACATTGTGGGTCAGGGCAGCGTCGGCGAACCCGGGGCCGCGCTCGAAGTGTTTCTCGCTACGCAAATCG
>DAISKM010000351.1:0-3080 GCA_036820945.1 Pseudolabrys sp. | reverse complement strand
CCCTGAAGGTCCGATGGCTTCTCGACGCGTTCTCCGTATGCGCCGAGTGCGCGCGCGAGCCCGGCATAGTCGGAGTGCCGCAAGGTCGTGCCGACGACGCGCCCTCCATAGTTCATTTCTTGATCGAGGCGTTCGATGTTCCATGCCGCATTGTTGGACACGACGAAGACAACCTTGGCGCCGTGCCGGACCGCGGTGTCGATTTCCATCGCATTGATACCGAACGCACCATCGCCATTGACAGAAACGACCGGCCGACCGGGCAATGCAAGTGCGGCTGCGATCGCAAACGGAACGCCGACCCCCAGGCAGCCGAAGGCACCTGCGTCCATGTAGGTATTCGCCCGCATGCCGGTTCGCGCAAAGCTCAAAAGATCGCCGCCGTCCGCGATCGCGATGTAGTCGCTCGGAACGACCGCCGCGAGAGCGTCGAAAATCGCGCCTGGATGTATCTTGCCGTCCGTGCCGGTCGTTGGACGGTCTTTGGCGGACTGGGAGGCAGCCATGCGCTCGCGATGCCGGCGCCGCAATCCATCCGCCCACGCCTTGTCGATCCTCGTCTCGCGATTGCCCGCAGCTTGAATCATGGCGTCGAGGGCCAGCTCCGGAGAAGCAAGCAATTCCGGCTGGCCGCGGCGGTTGTCGACAAGTTCGCCGGCATTGTCAGCAATGCGAATGAAGCGGGCGTTGGGAAAGACCGCGGGCGAGCCATACCCAACCTGATAGTCGAGCTTTCGACCGATCAGCAGCACGACGTCCGTCTCCGTCATGGCTGCGGCGCGGACTGCAGCGGCAGTGGATGGGTGATCCGCCGGCACAAGGCCCCGGCTTTCCTGCGTGTCCAAATACAGCGCACCTGTCACGTCAAGGAGGCGTACAAGGGCAGGGCCCGCCTGTTTGGCGCCGCGACCCGTGATAACCAGAGGTCGCTTGGCCGACCAGAAAACGTCGACCGCTTCCGCCACGGCGATGGGATCCGGGGGCAGCCGCCGTGCGGTCTTGGGCTGAATCCATTCGTCGAGCACGAGCTGCGGGGGGACCCGAGTCCTTAGGACATCGGTCGGGATCTCGATATAGACCGGGCCAGGCTCGCCCGCATCGCCCAATGCACGAGCGACTGCTTCATCGAGTTCGCGCACGACCTGCTCAGGGACGCGGGCCGTGCGCGATGTGCGTGTCACTGGTCGTAGAATGTCGACGTGAGGTATGTCCTGCAACGGCCCCATGTTCGCCTGCGGGCGGGACGTGCAGCCGCCGATCAGCAATACGGGAGCGCGCGCAAGCGAAGCATTGGCGATGGCGGTCACGGTATTGGTAACGCCTGGCCCTGCAGTGACAATCGCGACACCAAACTGGCCGGTCAATTCGGCGTGGGCGTGCGCCATGTGCACCGCCGCGCCTTCATCGCGGACATCGATGATGCGAATGCCCAGCCGCGCGACGTGATCCCAGATCGGCTGAATATGACCACCCTGCAGACCGAAAATACGATCGACGCCACGCGCCTTCAGGAAACGCGCGACCCAGGCCGCGCAGGATTGCGGATCGGCGTTGAGGTCCTGCGATTTGTACGAGGCCTGACTCATAATTACTCCCTATCAGCTCAATTTGATGCAGAACTATGCTGGGCGCGCAGCGCGCGGTGGAGAATCTTTCCGGTTGCCGTTCTCGGCATGTCTTCTTCGCGGATGAACGATACCGATCTCGGTCGTTTGTAGCCGGCGATCCGGTCTTTGCACCACTCTAGAATCTCCTCGGGAGTGGCCATCTCGCCATCGCGAGGCACGATAACGGCGTGCACGCGTTCGCCCCATTTCGCGTCGGCTATGCCGATCACAGCCACATCCTTCACCTTTGGATGAGCGCCAACCAAGGATTCGACCTCAGAGGGATATACGTTCTCGCCGCCGGAAATGATCATATTGTTCTTGCGATCGACGAGAAAAATGTAGCCATCCTCATCGCGGCGGGCGAGGTCGCCCACTGTGCAATAATCTCCACGAAAAGCCTCCTTCGTCTTTTCAGGCATCTTCCAATAGCCGTCAAAAGTGTACGAGTTGCAGGAAAAAAGCTCGCCTGGCTCGCCGTCCGGCACGTCATTGCCTTGGGAATCCAGCAATCGAATGGGACGCGAGCCAACGCATTCCCGACCGACCGATCCCAGTTTGGAGAATTGTTCATCGGGATGAAGCATTGTGACCCATCCTGCTTCAGTTGAACCATAGAGCTCGAACAGCCCCGAATTCCTGAAATAGTTCATGATCGCCAGCTTCGTGTCACGGCGCGCCGGCGCCGATGAAATCATGAGCTTTGTGACCGCGTCCACGTTGTACCGCTGTCTTACCGTCGACGGCAGATCGAGCATCATGATGAAGTGGGTGGGGACGAGGGAAGTGAAAGTCGCAGCCCCCTCGGCTAGCGTACGAACCAGATGCTCGGGATCGAAACTCTTCCGGCTGTAGATCGTGCACGCGGCGCCGCAATATGCGAACGCGCCGAAAAAATAAAGTGAGTTGGCGTGACACATCGGCATGACTAGCAGCGCGCTGTCGCTTCGGGTGAGGCCAAGCTCCATCTCTGTCACGAGGGAAAGCATGGCGCTGCCACCGTGCGAACGGATCGCCCCTTTTGGCTTCCCCGTTGTGCCGGACGTGTACATCAGCGTCCAAGGATCGGTGGCAGCCACGCCGACATCCGGAGGCCGGTCGCTTGCCCCTGAAATCAGGTCCTCGTAGCTGCGATATCCCGGGTGGCGGCGAGAGCCGCCGAACACGATGAAGTTGCCGGCCGGGAGCGGCAGATCATCGCGGATATTCTCGATCGCCCCCAGAAGTTCTTCCTGGACGATAAGCGCGCTTGCTTCACAGTTTTCAAGCAAGTAGCGAATTTCCGGTCCGACCAGCCGGAAATTGATCGGCACTGCGATCAAGCCGGCGATTGCCGTCGCAGCATAGATCTCCATCCATTCCAGAGAATTAAACGCAAGGACGCAAACCCGTTCTCCCTTCGACAAACCCAGCCCCAGGAAGGCGTTGGCGAGGCGGCATGACCGGCTATGCCACTCCCGGAAGCTCATGGAC
>DAISKM010000350.1:0-4435 GCA_036820945.1 Pseudolabrys sp. | reverse complement strand
CGAGCCGTTCTTTATCACCAAGGAAGTGGGAAAGGGCACCGGCCTTGTATTGTCCACCGTGTACGGCATCGTGAAACAGACCGGCGGCTTTGTTTACGCCGACTCTGAACCTGGCCGGACCGCATTTCGAATTTTCCTGCCGCGGCATGTTCCCGGCGCCGACGAGGTTCTCGCGCTTCCCGCGGGAGACGCGCCCGCAATCGCAGGTGCGCTGGCGGCGGCCGACACAATGGCGCGTGCAGCGACCGCAGACCTTACCGGGGAAGGCACGATTCTTCTCGTCGAAGACGAGGAAGGGCTGCGCGCGCTTAATGCACGCGGGCTCTCATCGCGGGGATACACCGTACTGGAAGCCGGAAACGGTCTCGAGGCCATCGAGACGCTCGAAAAGCATGGCCACGTCGATCTTGTGATTTCCGATGTTGTGATGCCGGAAATGGACGGGCCGACCCTGCTGAAGGAATTGCGCCGTCGCGATCCGGAGGTCAAAATTATTTTTGTGTCCGGCTATGCCGAGGAGGCGTTCAGCAAAAATCTCCCCAGCCAGGAACAGTATGCGTTCCTGGCCAAGCCGTTCACCCTCAAGCAGCTCGTTGCCGAGGTGAAAAAAACCTTGATGCAGTAACCGGCCTAGACGCGACCGGTCAGCGCCAGAATTAATACTACGATCAAAACGACGCCGAGAATGCCGGATGGACCGTAGCCCCAACCGGAGCTATAGCCCCAACGCGGAATCGCGCCGATCAACAGCAGAATCAAAATGATGACGAGAACAGTCCCAAGCATGGTTGCGCCCCATAGATCATTGATGTGGCCGAATGCGGCCACTGCATAGTTCCGGCCAACAACGATTTGCCCGATCTCTTGGTTCCCTTGCTGAACCTGTTAGCGGCAGAGCTGTGCGAGGCGCACCTTGTCGAAAATGGCCGACTGGAAGCCGCAAGGCAGGCCGCCACTCATCGGAGGCCTGGGCGCCTCGAAATATTCGCGCTCCAGCATCGCGCCGGCGGGGCCACTGTTGATATCGACGTCAACGCGGGCGAAGGCCGGGTTCAGATCTTCCATTGGATTGAGGTTTTTGACCGGCACGGGTTTCGCGACTGCTGTCGCTGTCAGGACTGCCAATATCGCGGCAACCGTAAAGGCTTTCATTGCCTGGCCTCCTTGCTCGTAACAAGGAAATAGGCATCCCGGCCGGCCCGTTCCCGGGGCGACGTATGATATTGCCGTGATAATTGGCCTCTAATCCGCCGCGACTTTGTAGCGCGTGCCGACCCCTTACAAATTGAGGTTCCTATACATATTCTCTGCCAGCCATTTGCCGGGAGGGCTACGATGATCCGACGCCGTTTTGTCATCGCGATTGCTGCGGTAGTCGCGTGCTTGCTTATTGCCGCGGACGCGCATGCCCGCGCCGGTGGGGGATCCTCCGGAGGCAGCCGTGGGTCGCGCACTTTTTCCGCTCCCCCTGCTACCCAGACTGCGCCGAACGCCGCAGCGCCGATGCAGCGCACGCTCGCCCAGCCCGGCAAATCGAACGCGGTCGGCCAGGCGGCGCAGCGTCCTGGCCTGTTTGGTGGCGGGTTGCTCGGCGGTCTCGCCGCCGGCTTCCTCGGCGCCGGCTTGTTCGGCCTTCTCTTTGGGCATGGACTTTTCGGCGGCATGGCCGGCTTTGCTTCCTTCATCGGCCTGATACTGCAGATCGCATTGGTTGTGATCGTCGCCCGGCTGTTGTTCGTCTGGTGGCAGCGTCGTAACGCACCGGCTCCAGCCTATGCGGCGGCGCATCCAGCGACCGGCCATTCCTTCAGCGGCCTTGGCGGAATGCTTGGCGGGAATGCGCCGGCAGCCGACGCACCTACGATTGACAAATCGGATTACGATGAGTTCGAAGGACTGCTTGGCGAAGTCCAGACGGCTTACTCGGACGAGAATCTCACCGCACTGCGCGCCAAGGTCACGCCGGAGATGCTGTCTTATTTCTCCGAGCAGCTCGCCGAGAATGCGAGCCGCGGCCTTGCCAATAAAGTCACCGACGTCAGGCTCGAGCAAGGCGATCTCGCTGAAGCGTGGAACGAGGGCGGTGTCGATTACGCGACGGTCGCCATGCGGTTTGCGCTTACCGACCGTATGGTCGAACGCGCGAGCGGTCGCACCGTTGAAGGCGGGGTGCCCGGCGAGGCCACCGAGCTATGGACCTTCATGCGTGCTCGCGGCGGCGGCTGGCTGCTGTCCGCAATTCAGCAGACGTAAGAGGCGCCTTCAGCGGAATTTGTCCCGAATTGGGGTATTTGGCGCAGAGAACGCCTGGGTCTTCGAGCAGGCGTTCGCCGCTCGCCCCACCGTCGTCACAATTGGCCGACGGTAATTCCATCTTCACGATGCACTAAACAATGGCGCTGGAGCAGCCCATTGTACCAACGAGTTGGGGTTACGAATTCACAGAGCGTTATCTGAAATTCGCCTAAGTGCGCGAAACCGTTGACGTTCCATTGAAATCCGTCTATGTGGCCGCCCGCAACCTGGTTTTAGGCCTCAACTTGCTGCCACGCTCCCGGTTTCGGGCTGCGCCTTCAAGTGAACTCCCGAAAACTTGGCTTGTGACCGTCGACGCGATGCACGCGTGGGCGTTCAACAGGAAGCGTGAAAGGAAACTCTTGATGCCTAAAGGAACCGTGAAATTTTTTAATACCCAAAAGGGCTACGGCTTCATTCAGCCGGACGATGGCTCGAAAGATGTGTTTGTGCACATCACGGCAGTGGAGCGCGCCGGCATGCGCTCGCTGAACGAGGGCCAGAAGGTCAGCTTCGAAATCGTAACCGAGCGCGGCAAGCAGGCAGCCGGCAATTTGCAGCCGGCCTGATTGGCAAACGTGACTTGAGCTGAGCTGAAGCCCGGCGGCGACGCCGGGCTTTTTGTATTTGCAAGGCAAAGAATCCGGTAGCCCGAATGGTGGTCTCGAGTCCATGCTTCCCCATGCTTTCTAGACGATGAGCGGCTGGGATTTGAATGAACGACAAGCTGGACGAACTGTCTTTCACCTATTTTCCGGAAAACTATCGCTGGTCGCACGGCCTGTTGATTTGCCTGAATATGGCCCCGTGGGGCGGGGCGGAGATCGGAGAGGTCAATCGAATTGGATTGAGACTTAGAAACGCCGTTGGCGATGATGACGCGTGGTTCGAGGAATGGTGTCGCGAAGCGCGCAGCGTAGAAGAGCGCGGCCGCGAACGCATCCGCGATGGCTATACCGCAAGCGGCGCGCAATATTTGCAGCGCGCGAGCGCATACTATCACGTGGGCGAACGTTTCCTGCAGCCGAAGAACGAGAATGGACTCGAGGCCTACATGCGAGGCGTCACATGTTTTCGGGATGCCGCTAAACACATCAAACGGCCTCGGCTCGAACACGTCGAGATCCCATATGAAGGTGCGAGTCTTCCTGCGATCTATGTTCATGCCGAGCCGCAGAACCGTACGGGCAAAGTGCCGGCCGTGATTTTCTTCGACGGTCTCGATGTCACCAAGGAGATTCAATACTTCAAGGGCGTGGCCGATCTCGTTACCCGCGGCATTGCGTGCCTGATCGTGGATGGGCCGGGAAATGGCGAAAGCATACGTTTTCGCGGCCTGTATCTGCGACACGATACCGAGCACTATGCGACACCGGTCTGGGATTATCTTGCATCCCGGCCCGAAGTCGATCCGAGGCGGATTGGCGTCATGGCGATCAGCCTTGGCGGCTATTATGCGCCACGCGCGGCAGCGTTTGAGCAGCGTTTTGCTTGCTGCCTCGCCTGGGGAGCGCAGTGGGATTACCAGAAAATCTGGCGTGACCGGTTCGAGCGGCTGGCGCGCGCCGACACGCCGTCGCTGTCTGTCGCCGCGCAACACATTTCATGGGTCCTGAATGCCACATCACAGGACGACGCGCTCAGACGCCTTGAGCCGTTCAAGCTTGATGGCGTTGTGCAAAAAATTACTTGTCCCTTTTTGATGCTGCACGGGGAGGGCGACGAACAGATTCCCCTCAGCGAGGCGCGGAAGTGTTTTGACGCCGTGGGTTCGAAGCATAAAACAATGAAGATCTTCACACGCGAAGAGGGCGGCTATCACCATTGCCAGATCGACAACCAGAGCATCTGCTCGGCATACATGTGGGACTGGCTTGAGCAGGTCTTGCAGCCGGTACGTTGAGTTTTCCTTCGAGCGGCTCCAAGACTCCAATGAAAAGCGACCTACTGCGTGGGCTGAATATTGTTGTCGCGGATAACCTGGCCCCAGCGATCAACCTCGCTTTTCATCATGGCATTGGCAGCCTCAGGCGAACGCTGATCTTTCGGAAAAGCAGCGAAGCCCTGGTCCGCCCAAGTCTTGATGATTTCCGGATCCGAAACCGCGTCCTGCAGACCAGTGTTCAGCGTTTTGATCACC
>DAISKM010000349.1:0-4441 GCA_036820945.1 Pseudolabrys sp. | reverse complement strand
TTCGGGCGATCGGACGCGGGGCTCGGTGGCGCTGCCGAAAAGATGATCGAGTTCTTTCGCCTGTCGCATCTCGCGGATGAACAGGCGGGTTCGCTGAGCTACGGACAGCAAAAGCTGCTTGATGCCGCCATGGCCTTCATGGCCGGGCCACGTCTTGTCCTGCTCGATGAGCCGGCGGGCGGCGTGAATCTCACCATGCTGGGAAGTCTGCGCGAGCGGCTTCAGGCCTATCACGCCGAGCGCAAAGCAACGTTTGTCGTTATCGAGCACCAGATGGAATTCGTCATGGCCTTGTGCACGCGCGTGCTTGTTCTGGCGGAAGGACGCATCATTGCCGAGGGTGCGCCGCATGACATACGGCGCAATCCGTTGGTGATCGAGGCCTATCTGGGACACTGAAATGAACTCGGAAGCGTTGCTTGTCCTCGACAGCGTCTTCGCCGGCTACGGCAAGATGACGATCCTCAACGGGACAACCGCGCGCGTTCGTCGTGCTGCGATCACGACCGTGATCGGTCCCAACGGGGCCGGCAAGTCGACGATGTTCAAGACGATTTTCGGACTGTTGCCGGTGCGCAGTGGAACGATTTCATTTGGTGGCCGTGACACGACGAATTTCACGCCACGGCAGGTTCTTGACGCCGGCATCGCCTACATTCCGCAAGGCCGCAATATCTTTCCGGAACTGAGCGTGCAGCACAATCTGGAGCTTGGCGGTGTTGCCTTGTCCGATCAGGCGAGCCTTCCGGCCCGCATGGACAAGATCATGCAGCGCTTTCCGATGCTGCGGGAGAAGGCGGGCGCGCAGGCGTCCACGCTATCCGGCGGGCAGCAAAAGATGCTCGAAGTCGCCCGTGGGCTCCTGCTCGATCCAAAGCTGATCCTGATCGACGAGCCCTCCATCGGCCTGTCGCCGCTGATGGTGCAGGAGGTGTTCGCGATTCTCAAATCGCTGCGCGACAACGGCGTGACGATCCTGTTGATCGAGCAGAATGCAAAGCAGGCGCTGCAGATCTCCGACCACGGCCTTGTGCTCGAACAGGGGCAGACCCGGATAGAAGATTCTGCTTCGAAGATTCTCGCCGACCCACGCATCGCGCAGCTTTTTCTGGGCGGCGGGCTGGCGCAGGCGGAGCACGTGTCATGAGCAGGCCCAGGGTGCTGCTCGGACTGATTGGCGCGAACATCATGGGATCGCTGTCGCCGGCGCTGTTTGCCGACGCATTCGCGGCCGCCGGAATCGACGGATTCTATCATTTATTGGACGTCGACCGCTTGCGCGAGCGCGGGCTGCCGCGGCTTCTCGAGGCGATCAAGCTCGCCGGTTTTGCGGGGGCAAACGTCACATATCCTTTCAAGCAGGAGATCCTTCCGCTCCTGGATGCGGTCGACCCGGAAGCTGCGCAGATTGGCGCGATCAACACCGTGGCAATTGCGTCGGACGGCCGAACCACGGGCTACAACTTCGACCGGCGCGGATGGCGGCACAGTTTTGAGGAGAGTTTCGGTGCTGAGGGCGCCCGGGGTGCGACGGTCGTGCAGATTGGAGCCGGAGGTGCCGGACACGCGGTCGCATTTGCCCTGATGGATCTTGGCGTTGCGCGCCTCGTCGTACACGACCGCGATGGCGCCCGGGCGAACGCGCTCTGCAAGGATCTGGCAAAGTACTTTGGTCCGTCGCGCTGCCGGGTAGCGGGTGATCTCGAACGCGAAATCGCGGCCGCCGACGGGATCGTCAACGCGACGCAAGTGGGAATGCGTGGCTTTCCGGGCAATCCCGTCCCTGTGTCGGCGCTCAAGCCATCGCATTGGGCTGCCGACGTCATTTACACGCCCGTCGATACCGAGTTCATCAAGGCTGCGGCAGCCAAGGGCGCCCGGGTGATGAGCGGCGACGGGATGTGCGTTCATCAGGCTGTCGAGGCATTCCGGTTATTTGCAGGAATCACCCCCGATATCGCCCGGCTTCATCGTGCATTTGCGGCCGGATACGAGGCCCGCGAAGCAGCGTTCAATGCACCGAGCTGCGGCAAGAGCGGAGGACAGAAACAATGAGAACATCTATTGCCACCGTTTGCCTCAGCGGCGGCCTGAGCGAAAAGCTGGCGGCGATTGCGGCGGCCGGCTTTCGCGGTGTCGAAATTTTTGAAAGCGACCTGCTTTCGTATAACGGGACGCCGGCTGACGTCGCCCGAGAAATGTCCGACCGGGGACTGCGTGCAATCACCTTTCAGCCGTTCCGCGACTTTGAAGGCATGCCGGAGCCGCAACGTCAGCGCACATTCGATCGCGCCGAGCGCAAATTCGACCTCATGCAGGAGCTCGGCTGCGATTCTCTGCTGGTCTGCAGCAACGTGTCGCCGGACTCCCTGGGCGGCATAGACCGCAGCGCGGCGGATTTTCACGAGCTTGGCGAACGGGCAGCGAAGCGCGGCTTGCGCGTTGGCTTCGAGGCGCTCGCCTGGGGACGTCACATCAACGATTATCGCGATGCCTGGGAAGTCGTGCGACGCGCCGACCACACCGCGATCGGGCTTGTTCTCGACAGCTTTCATACTTACGCCCGCAAGACGGACCTTAAGGCGCTGCAGTCGATCCCGGGCGATCGCATTTTTCTCGTTCAGCTGGCGGACGCTCCGTGGCTGGAGATGGACGTCCTGAATTGGAGCAGGCATTTCCGCTGCTTTCCGGGGCAGGGCGATCTGCCGCTGCTCGATTTCATGGCAGCGGTCCAGGCAACCGGCTACTCCGGCGATCTTTCGCTGGAGATTTTCAACGACCAGTTTCGCGCCGGCTCACCGCGGTCGGTCGCGATCGATGGCCAACGCTCGCTCGTCTATCTCCTGGACCAGTTGCGCAGCAGGAGCGGAAGACCAGTTTCCGACGTTCCGCAAATGCCGCCGCGGTCGAAATGTCTCGGCGTCGAATTCATTGAATTTGCGGTCGATGATCGCAGCGCGGATGAGCTCGCGAGACTTCTGGCCGGCCTCGGGTTTCGCAACACCGCGCGCCACAAAACGAAATCGGTATCCCGCTGGACGCAAGGGGCGATCAACCTTGTCATCAACAAGGAAAAAGAAGGTTTCGCGCACTCGCATTACATTACGCATGGCCCATCCGTTTGCGCCATCGGGCTCATGGTTGATAGCGCGGCGGCCACCCTCGACCGCGCCGAGAAGCTGCGCGACACGCCTTTCCGGCAGAAGGTCGGCCCGGGCGAACTTGAAATTCCCGCCGTCCGCGGCATGGGTGGAAGTCTGCTCTATTTCCTCGATCCGGGTAGCAAACTCGCCAAGGTCTGGGACATCGAGTTCGAGCCGGTGACGGCAAAAAATGCTGCCGATCCTGGCCTCACGGTTGTCGATCATATCTCGCAGTCAATGCACTACGAGGAAATGCTGTCCTGGCTTCTTTTCTATACTTCGCTGCTTGACGTGCAGAAAACGCCGCAGGTCGATATCACCGATCCCGGCGGCATTGTACGCAGCCAGGTCGTGGAGACCGCAGACGGCATCCTTCGCATTGCTCTCAACGCTTCACAAAGCACGCGCACGCAGTCGTCGCGTTTTCTCAACGAGTACTTCGGCTCCGGTGTCCAGCACATCGCCTTCGGCACAAAGGACATTCTCGCGACTGCGGCTCGCCTGAAGGCCAACGGCGTGGAGATCTTGCGCATTCCCGACAACTATTACGACGACCTTGAAGCTCGCGTCGATCTCGACACCACGCGTCTGAAGCTTCTGAAAGAGAACAACATCCTCTACGACAAGGACGACAGCGGCGAATATCTTCAGCTTTACACGAGGAGCTTCAAGGATCTGTTCTTCCTCGAGCTCGTCGAGCGACGCGGATACAAAGGTTTTGGTGCCATCAATGCGCCAATCCGCCTGAATGCGCAGTCGCGGCTCGCGGGCGATCCTGCGGCTTCCGCCCTGTGACACAACCCTTGCGCATCGCTGTCGTGGGCGCTGGCGCCATTGGACGCCAGCATATCGAGCGGCTGCTGAAAAATCGGAACTGCCGGCTGGCGGCGATCGTCGATCCGGCGTCCAATGCGGCCGAGATTGCAGCAAAAGCCGGCGCTCCAATCGTTGGTTCGCTGGCGGACGTGCTCGCGGGCGAACGTCCAGATGGCGTGATCCTGGCCACGCCCAATCGACTGCATGTCGAACAGGGCCTTGCGTGCGTCGCGGCGGGCGTGCCGGCTCTGATCGAAAAACCGCTCGCGGACACGATCGAGGCTGGTGAGCGGCTATGTCAGGCGGCCGAGCGTGCGAATGTGAAGCTGTTGACGGGGCATCATCGTCAGCACAATCCAATCATGGCGAAGGCGGCTGAGATCGTGCGTAGCGGCCGGCTTGGACGCCTTGTGGCCGTCGTTGGCACCACAATGTTCTGCAAGCCTGACCAGTATTTCGAGGCGGGCCCTTGGCGACGCCAG